>JAJFFA010000913.1 GCA_021776885.1 Planctomycetota bacterium | reverse complement strand
CCCCTTCCCCCCCTACGGCAACGGCACCCGTGCTGGCTCCGCCAGCACGTCGAACTCCGCATCCCACATCACTCCACCCTCCCCGTCGTACGCGCGCAGCACGTAGTCGCCCGGCACCAGGTTCGGGGCCATCTCGTTCGGGTCCCGCGGGTTCATGCGCTGCAGGACGACTCCCAGGGCGTCGAGCAGGTCGAGGTGGTCCGCTCCGAGGGTCTCGGGGCCCGGCTCGAAGGTGATCTGGCGGTCCTCGACCAGGTGCAGGACCAGGGTGTCCTGGGGTAGGTTCGCGGGGTCGAGGAGCACGCTCGTGGCCGGGGCGCCGCCCACCAACTTGCCGCCCAGGATCATCCAGCGGCGGGCGCGTAGCAGGGTCGGGTGCGAGGGGATCGGCAGGGTCGCGCGGCCGTCGGAACCCGTCTGTTCGCCGCGCGGGGTGAAGAGCTCGTCCGCCAGGCGGCCCGGCTCGTAGGGGCCCGTCTCGAGCCGCGCCCGGGCCGGGCGGTTGTCGGCGTCGAGGACGAGGACCTCGATCCCGCCACGGGCGGCGAGCTCGATCGTGCCGAGGTCGCGCTCGCCCGGCACCACGACCAGGCGCTGGGCGAAGGAGCCCGAGGACGTGCGCGCGACCAGGTCGTACTCCCCCGGCACCACGTCCTCGAACACGAGGCGCCCGTCGGCGTCGGGGTGCACGTCCTGCTGCCCGTCGCCGCGGCGCAGGGGTGACACCTCCGCCATCAACCACACTTCGGCCTCGGGCAGGGGTCTGCCGCTGCCCTTCTCGACCACGCGCAGGGTGAGCCGCGCGAACTGCCCGCGCACGGCCTCGGGGTCGAGCACGAAGAGCACCTCGACATCCCCCGGCCCGACGGGCTGCCAGCCGAGGGCGTGGCCCAGATAGGACAGCCCGACCCAGTACGGCGGCCGCAGCTCGCTGCGCACGAAGCCGATGCAGGCCGGGGAGAGGTGCTCGAGCTGGTGCTCGCGCACGGTCTCGAACGAACCGGCCGACGGGGAGTTCCAGGGCACGTCGTCCGACGCCGGAGCATCGAGGCGCACGACGGCGCGGAAGGCCTCGCTGAAGAGTTCCGCGCGCAGGTAGCCCAGATCCTCGGCCAGGGCCGCGATCGGGCGGCCCTCTGGATCCAGGACGCCCACGGAGAGCCAGCCCTCGGGCCAGAGCACGACGTAGCGCCGAACCAGGTGCTCGGGCCCCGGGCCGAGCTCGCCCCGGTCGTGGGCACTGAGCGCGCCCGCGACCGACACGTCGAACTCGATCGGCACGTGGGTGTAGCCCTCGACCCGCGCCTCCAGGCGCAGCGGGCCAGGCTCGAGATCCTCGACCAGGAAGGTCTCGGCGTTGCGCAGGGAGACCTGCCGCGGCTCCCGGCCCGCGCCGCTCAGGAGCAGCCGAGCCGCGTCCACCCGCACCTGGCTGCGGTCGGGCCGCTGGAACTCGCCGACCAGGCCCAGGACGGAGGGGACGGGAGGCTCCGACTTGTCGGCCTTGGCGATGGGTTCCGGCGCCCGCGCTTCCGGGGCGAGGGGGGCGACCGGAATCTCGAGGCGCGCCGACTCCGGGGCCGGCGGCGCGGCCCCCGAGACGAGCACCTCGGGCCCGGCCACCGGAGGCTCGCTCCCCCGCTCCCCCCGCGCACGGGTCAGGAACCACCCGGCACAGAGCAAGGCGACCAGCAGGGCCAGGAGAGACAGGGCACGCGGCACGCTCCCCATCATGCCTCCCCGGCGTACACTCCCGCCATGCCCCTCGACAGCACCAAGATCGCCATCGAAGGCGCCACGATCCCGGCGGTGTCCGGGATCTTCGACCTACCGGAGCGGGACGCGGGGCGCAGCGTGGTGCTCCTGGCCCACGGCGCCGGAGTGCCCATGGACTCGCCGTTCATGGAACACGTCGCCGCCGGCCTGGCCGACGCGGGCCTGCCCGTGCTGCGCTTCAACTACACCTACGCCGAGCGCATGCGCATCGAGCAGAAGCGCAAGGCCCCGGACCGCAAGCCCAAGCTCCTGGCCGTGCACCGCGCTGCCCTGGCCACCCTGCGCGCCCGCTACCCGGGACGCGGCGTGGTCCTGGCCGGCAAGTCCATGGGCGGGCGCATGGCGAGCTACCTCGTCGCCGAGGGGGAAGCCTGCGCCGGGCTGGCCTTCCTCGGCTACCCGTTGCACCCCCAGGGCAAGCCCGACAAGCCGCGCAGCGAGCACTTCCCGGAGCTGAAGGTCCCCGCCCTGTTCCTGGTGGGAACGCGCGATGCCCTCTCGAAACTCGACGTGCTCGACACGGCCCTGGCGACCTATGCGGGCCCCTACACGAAGCACGTGATCGAAGTCGGCAGCCACGACTTCGCGGTGCCCAAGCGCGCGGGTCGTACCCGGCGCGAGGTGTTCGCCGAGCTGGTATCGACCCTGGTCGGGTGGGAGCGCCAGCTCTAGCCCGGAGCTAGCCCGGAGCTAGCCCAGAGCTAGCCCAGAGCTAGATCGGCTCGGCGTCCGTCGGCTCGCCGCGGCTCTGGCGCGCGACGTCGCAGGTCGGGCAGACCCCTTCGCCGCCCTCGGCCTCGAGACCCGCGGGCTCGGCCCAGGCGGGGACGATCGGCTCCGGCGCGCGCACGGTCCAGTAGTTGTGCACCGTGATCGCGGCGGCACCGAGGACCGTCAGGACGAAGGCCAGGACCAGCTTGGGAGAGGGATTCATGGGACAGCCGTGCTCGCAGGAGATATCGGCCTTCTCCGACGCCGGCTACGGAGTGTTCGTCCCTGTGTGGGAAGTGTTGCAGGCGATTTCCAAGAATCGGGAGCCCGACCCCCTCCCTGGGGCCCTCAGGGCAGGCCCTACGCCTCCAGCCAGCGCTGGAAGGCCTCGAAGGAGTAGCCCCGCCCCAGCATCGTCTCGACCTGGTCCGCGGCGTCCCGCGCTCCCCCCACCGACAGGACCGTGTCCCGATAGGCCTGGGCGGTCTTCGAGTCCATCGGCGTGGCCTCGAACTGCCCCCACAGGTCCTTGGCGATGACCAGCGACCACATGTAGGTGTAGTACGCCGTCGAGTAGCCATTCAGGTGCCCGAAGCCGGCGAAGAAGTGGCCCCCCTCGTCCCGTGCGACGGGGTAGATCTCCCGGTGCAGCCGCTCGTCCAGGGCGGCGATGTCGAGGCCGCTCGGGTCCTGGTCGTGCAGACCCAGGGAGAGCTGCGCGAAGACCATCTGGCGCAGGACGTGCAGGCTCTTGCCGTACTCCTCCGCGGTGCGCATGCGCGCGACCAGGTCCGCCGGAATGGGCTTCCCGCTCTCGTGGTGCAGGGCGAAGGTCGCCAGCACGGCCGGGTCCCAGGCCCACTCCTCGAACAGCTGGCTGGGCACCTCGATGAAGTCCCCCTCGCAGGAGATGCCCGAGAAGGCGACGAAGCGTCCACGGCCGGCGAAGAGGTGGTGCAACAGGTGCCCGAACTCGTGGAAGAAGGTCGTCACCTGCTCGTGCAGCATCAGCGCCGGGTCCGACTCGTCGGGTTGGCTGAAGTTGCACACCAGGGCCGCCTCCGCCAGCACCTCGCCCTCGACGCCAGCCCCGACGTCGAAGCAGGCGGCGTGCTTGAACTTGCCCTCGCGCGGAAACATGTCGAGGTAGAAGCGCCCGATGACGCGCTGCTCCTCGCGCAAGACGTAGCACTCCACGCTCGCGTGCCACACCGGCACCTCCGGCGCAGCCTCGATCTTCACGCCGAAGAGGCGCTCGATCGTCTCGAACAGCCCGCGCTTGACCGCCTCGTAGCCGAAGTAGCCACGCACCTCCTGGCTGTCGACGTCGAAGCGCGCGCGCCGCACACGCTCGCGCAGGAAGCCGATGTCGGCCGAGTTCACCTCTGCCTCGGCCCCCTCGAGCTCGGCCTTGACCGCCGCCAGAGCCTCGAGCTCCGCCGCCACGCCGCCCTGCGCGAGGCGCGTGACGCGCTCGAGGAACGAGCTCGCCTGGGCCGCGCTGCCCACCATCTCGACCTCGGTGGCGTAGTCCGCCCAGTGGGCGTACCCGAGCAGGGTGGCCAGCTCGTGGCGCTTGGCCAGGAGCTCTCGCAGCACCTCCTCGTTGCCCGGATAGCCGACGTTCATGCGCTCCAGGGCCAGCTTGCGGCGCAGGTCGCCGCGCTCGGCGTAGGTCATGAACGGCACGTAGTCGGGCATGTCCGTCGTCACGCGCACCGAACCGTCCGGCCCCTCCGGGTGGGACGCGATGTAGTCGGCGGGCATCCCGGCCAGCCCGGCGTGTCCGTCCTCGATGACCAGCGTGCGGCCCCCCTCGAGGATGCCGCGGTCGAAGTTCTGGCCGATCACGACCAGCTCCTCCTTCAGGGCGCGGATGCGCTCGCGGGTCGCGTCGTCGCGGTCGACCCCCGCGCGGCGGAAGTCGCGCAGGGCGTGCTCGACCAGGCGCTTCTCCTCGGGCCCGCTGGCCTGGGACAGGTCGAGGGCCTCCAGCCGCTCGAACAGGGCGCGGTCGAGGGAGAGCTCGACGCTGAGGGCCGAGAGCTCCTGCTCGAGCTCCTCCGCCAGCTTGCGGCGCGCCTCGTCCGGGTGCGTCGAGGAGGTCAGCGAGAGCCAGCCCGTCGTGTTGACCAGGGGCTCGGAGACGCGGTCGAAGGCCTGGGCCACCTCCCCGAAGGGGGTCTCGGGCGGCAGTAGGGCGAAGCCATCGCGGCGCGCCCGGGCCTCGCTCAGGCTCTCCCGTGCGCGCGCCTCGAAGGCCGCCGTGTCCAGGATCGGTAGGGGTGCGGGGGCGCTGGCCTGGATCATCGTTGCTCCTGGGCGCACGCGGCGCCGTAGGCGGCGAGGCGTGCGTACTGCTGGTGGAAGTCGTGGGTCCCGCCGCCGAGCGGGTCCTTGAAGAAGCTGGCCGTGTGCTCCATCACGCCCGCCTCGCCGCGGCGCGC
>JAJFFA010000912.1 GCA_021776885.1 Planctomycetota bacterium | reverse complement strand
AGGGCCACAACCAGCGCCTGGCCCGTGCCGCGCGCGGCCTGTCCGTCGACTTCGTGCAGCTCGTCACCGACGTCAGCCTCGACGCCGCCGTCTCCACCTACCTGGCGCGGCGCACGGCGCGCGCCCGCGGAGGGCGCGTCTGATGTTCCAGGGTTTCGTCCATCCCGCCCTGGCCTTCGGCGTCGGCCTGGCCGCGGTGCCGCTGATCATTCACCTGCTGAACCGCCAGCGGCACCGCCCGTTGCAGTGGGCGGCGATGAAGTTCGTGCTGGCGGCCTACAAGCGCACGCGGCGCCGGGTGCAGCTCGAGAACCTGCTGCTGCTGCTGCTGCGCATGGCTGCGGTGGCCCTCCTGGCCCTGGCCGTGGCGCGCCCCTTCGCCAGCGGCGACAGCCCCCTCGCGCGCCTGACCGAGGACCGCCGCGATGTGCTGCTCGTGCTCGACGCGTCGGCCTCGACCGGCTACCGCGAGGACGTCGAGTCGGTCTTCCAGCGCATCGTCGGACGTGCGCAGGAGATCGCGCGCTCGATGGATGGGGCGCGGGGCGATCGCCTGCAATTGCTCGTCGCCGCGGACATGCCGCGCCTGGTGTCCTGGACCGCGCCTCAGAAGGCGCTCTCGGTCCTGGCCACGATGACGGCGCCCAGCGACGAGTCCCTCGACCTGGCGCGGGCCCTGGGCGAGGTGCGCGAGCTGGTCGAGAAGGACGCCGCCGGCACGGGGCAGAGCGCCCTCGAGGTGCGCCTCCTGACCGACCTGCAGCGGCGCTCGTTCGAGAGCGCGCCGCGTCGTGATGAGCCGCGAGACCCGGGTGACGTGGCCCAGCTCGAGCTCGGCGCGGACGGCTCCCCCGACGCGCAGGGCACGCCGCTCTTGACCGAACAGCTCGACGCCCTCAGCGAGCTGGGCGTGCGCGTCCTGGTCGAGGACCTGGGCCCCGCCAGCAGCGTCCCGCCCAACCTCTCGATCGTCTCGGTGCGACCGGAGGGCGCGATCATCGGCGCCGGCATCCCGATCGAGATCGTCGTCACGATCCAGAACCAGGGCACCCAGGCGCGCCCCGCCGAGCGCGTGGCCCTGGCCATCGACGGCGAGCGCCTGCCCAGCCAGCGGGTCGACGTCCCGGCCCGCGGTCGGGTCGAGGCGGTCTTCTCCGTGCAGTTCAACGAGACCGGCTCACACTCCCTCGAGGCCTCCCTCGACGGCGATCGCCTGGCGGTCGACGACACGCGCTCCCACGTGCTCTCGGTGCCCCCGCCGATCCGCGTGGCTGTAGTCAACGGCGCACGCGCGACGCGCATCGAGGAGGACGAGACGGGGCTCCTGATGGCTGTCCTCGAACCCCCGGACGACGACAACCTGCCCGGGGTCGGCGGCCTGTCGCCCTTCGACCCGCGTGAGATCACCCCCGCGCTGCTCGGCAGCCCCGACATCGACCTCTTCGCCTACGACGTGATCGTCCTGGCCAACGTCGCCAGCCCGACCTTCACCGACGACGTCAGCACACGCCTGGAGGAGGCCGGGGCCGCGGGCGCGGCGGTGATCATCACCGCGGGCGACCGCTTCGCGGCCCTGGGCGAGCTCAGCGCGTACAACAAGAAGCTCTTCCGCGCAGACGGCTCGGGCCTCCTGCCCGCGGAGCTCTTGCGGCACGACTCGGTGGCCTCGCGTCGCGACGCCTACTGGCGCGTGGCGGACTTCGACGGCGAGCATCCGGCCCTGGCGTTCTTCGCGGACGACGCCTACCGCAGCTACCTGACGGAGATCCCCGTCTACGAGTTCCTCGCCGCCGAGCCCCTGCCCGAGGCACGCGTCCTGGCGCGGCTCGACGACGAAGCCGGGAGCCCGCTCCTGATCGAGCGCCCCTACGTCGACGGCCGCGTGTTCCTGTGGACCACGACCATCGACATCGCCTGGACCTGGATCCCGCGCGCAGGCGCGACCCTGGTGCCCCTCGTACACGAGCTCGTGCGCTACGCCGGACGGCGCGGCAGTGTCGAGCGCAACCTCGCCCCCGGCGCTTCGATCCGGGTCGAGGTCGCCGCTTTCCCGCGCAACCCCGAGGTCGTGCGCCCGGATGGCTCGCGGCGGCCGGTGGACGGCGAGCCGATCGAGCTCGGCAGCGGCGCCAAGAGCCGCTGGCGCGTGCCCGAGATCGGTGGCCAGGACACCCGCGTCGCCGGGCTCTACCGGCTCGAGCTGGAGGGCGGACGGGCCGAGTCGTTCGCCGTGCAGATCGACCCGGACGAGGGCGCCCTCGAGCGCGCCACCCCCAGCGAGATCAACGCCCTGCACCCCGCCCTGATCGCCCTCGAGGCCGGTCAAAAGGGCGCGGACCGCGACGACGCGGCCAACCCGCGCAGCGGCGAGATCTGGCGCTGGCTGGCCCTCGCGGCCCTGATCGGTCTGGTGCTCGAGTCCCTCTGGGGCGCCTGGATCGGGTACCGCAGGAGGATCGCATGATGTCCGTATTCCAGGAGGCCGCCGCCCAGGCCGCCCTGCCCGCGTCCGAGACCACACGTGAGTCCTGGCGCCTGATCGAGATGCCCGCCCCGTGGGTCGTGGTGCTCGTGATCCTGCCCCTGGTGGGCCTGGTCGCCTGGCTCGGCTACTGGCGCCAGCCCCTCGCCAACGCCAGCTCCCCGGGACGCGCTCGCGCGCTCCTGATCGGGCTGCGCATGGCCTCGATCCTGGTGCTCCTGGCCGTGCTCTTCCGTCCGGTCAAGGTCCAGCACCAGGAGAACGTCAAGCCCGCCGAGGTGGTCGTCCTGATCGACGACTCGGCCAGCATGCTGCGCAAGGACGCCTACACCGGGGACAGCCAGGCGCGCAGCACCCTGCGCTCCAAGGCCGGCGCCCCCGCCAACGAGGCGACGCGCCTCGAGCTGGTGCAGGCCAGCGTCGAGAGCGCGCTCCTGCCGCAGCTGGCCGCGCGCGACTACGAGACGCGCCTGTTCCGCTTCTCCGACGGCTTCGCGCCCCTGGCCGGCCTCGACTCCCTCGCGGGCCGGGCCCACGCCACGCACCTGGGCGACGCCCTCGAGGAGGCCCTGGCCGCGCACCGCGGCAGCCACGTGACCGACGTGGTCGTGGTCTCGGACGGCCGCTCGAACGGCGGCACGCCGCCCCTCGACGCCGCCCGCGCGGCGGCGGCGGCGGGCATTCCAATCCACACCGTGGTCGTCGGCGACACGCGGCCCGAGAAGAACCTGATCGTCGAGCTGGTCGAGGCCCCGGGCAGCGTGCTCGAAGGCGACGAGATCGCGATCAGCGTGCGCGTCCACACCCAGGGCTCGCCCGAGGAGACCAGCACGCACCTGGTGCTCGAGGAGCTCCCCGCCGAGAGCAGCATGGACGACTTCGCGCGCACCGTCGCCGAAGAGCGCGTCGACCTGTCGACGGACGACACGTCCCTGGCCGGAGGCGACCGCGTGGTGCTGGTGGCGCCCCCCGCCAGCGTGGGCCTCGAGAGTGCCGAACGCCGCTTCCGGGTCTCCGTCCCGCCCCTCGCCGGCGAGACCCTGCTCGACGACAACGCCCTGATCGTCTCGGTGCGCGTGACCCCCGAGAAGATCCGCGTGCTCTACGTCGACGGCTACCCGCGCTACGAGTATCGCTTCCTGCACCGCATGCTGATGCGAGCCGACGAGCGCATCCAGGTCCAGGTCTGGCTCGGCTCGGCCACCCCCGACTTCCGCCAGGAGAGCACCAAGGGCATGCCCGCCCTGGCGCGCGTGCCCACCAGCCGCCGCGAGCTCCTGGAGAACTACGACGTCGTGATCCTCGGCGACGTCAACCCCTACGCGGTCTCGCCCGACCCGGCCGTCGGCCAGGAGTTCGTCACCTCGCTGTTCGAGTTCGTCGAGCGCGGCGGCGGCCTGTGTCTGATCGCCGGGGAGTACGAGAACCCCAAGGGCATCATGAACACGGAGTTCGAGAACCTGCTGCCGGTGACCCTCGACCCCACGGGCTCCCTCGCCTTCCAGAGCGACAGTCGAGCCGCGTTCCAGCCCACCCTCGAGGACCCCGCCAACCCGCACGAGATCGTGCGCCTGCACCCCGAGCTCGAGGTCAACCGACGCCTGTGGGAAGACCCGGGCGGCCTGGCCGGCCTGTACTGGTTCCTGCCCGTGCTCGACGCCAAGCCCGGCAGCCAGGTGCTCCTGCGTCACCCGCATGAGTCCGGGCCCCACGGCCGCTACCCGCTCCTGGTGACGGGCTACTACCCGTCGGGCCGCACCATGTTCCTGGCCATCGACTCCACCTGGCGCTGGCGCTTCCGCTACGTCGACCGCTACCACGAACGCTTCTGGCGTAACGCGGTTCGGTGGCTGGCCCTGGGCCGGCTCAAGAGTGGTGACCGTCGCTACTCCCTCGAGCCCCTGCGCCCGACCTACGGCCTGGACGAGCGCGCCACCCTCGAGGCGCGCATCCTCGACGAGGACTTCCGGCCCAGCGAGGCCCTCGACCAGGAGGCCTTCCTCGAGCGCGACGGCGCCCAGCCCGAGCCGCTCCTGCTCTCGCGCGTCGAGGGCCGTGCGGGCCTGTTCCGCTCGAGCTTCGAGGCCGATCGGCCCGGTCTCTTCCGGGCCTGGATCGAGGAGGAGGGCGAGCGCGTGGCCAGCACGGAGTTCCAGATCGTGCTGCCCTCGCGGGAGAACGCCGACCCCTCGCCCGACCCGGCCACCCTGGCGGCCCTCTCGAGCATGACAGGGGGCCGTGCAGTGGCCCTTGCGAGCCTCTCCAGCCTGGTCCAGGAGTTCCCTGGAGGCGAGGAGCGGCGCGAGCCGATCTCTTCACAGTTAAAGGATGCGTGGGACCACTGGGGCACTCTGCTCCTGGCCCTGGGCTTCCTCTCGGCGGAGTGGGTCTTGCGCAAGCGCCATGAGCTGATCTGATCGAACATTCGGCCGCCCACGGCCGTCCACCACAGCATGCCGCACACCGAAGACCACACGCCTTGCTCGCAGGCCGCGCCGCGCCGCGCGCTGCGCTCCGCGCCAGGCTCCCCGGGCTCGAGGGCGGCAAGGGCCCTGGGCGCGCTGCTGCCGCTGCTCGGCACCCTCGCCCTGACCTCCGCCTCGGCCGGCGCGGCGCAGGAGTCGCAGCGCCCCCCGCGCGACGCCCCGCGGGCCCTCGGCTTCAGCGATGACTCCTCCGAGCGCGGCGTCGCGAGCGATGACTTCGAGCTGCACGGCTTCTCGATCTACGACTCCCAGGCGGCCCGCGCCCTGGCGCGCAGCGCGACCGCCCACATGGCGGCGGCGCGCTGGAACGAGGCCATCGCCGACCTGCAACGTCTGATCGACGACCACGGCTCCGACGTCCTGGGCGGCACGCGCATGCGCCTCGAGCGCACGGGTCGCAACTCGCAGCAGAACGTGCACCGCGGCGCCGCCGACTACGCCACCCAGCGCCTGTTCGAGCTGCCGGATGCCGCGCGCGAGATCTACCG
>JAJFFA010000911.1 GCA_021776885.1 Planctomycetota bacterium | reverse complement strand
CAGGGAGACGGGGATACAGCCCGCCGCGTTGAGTTCAGTGAAGAAGGTCGCCAGGGCGAAGGGCTCCCCGGCCGCTGCGCGGGTCTTGGCGTAGCGGGCGAGCAGGCGCTCGATCAGGTACTTGCCCGTGACGTAGCTCGTGCCGTAGCCGGGCTGGCGCAGGTAGAGGTGCTGCTCGAAGCGCAGCAGCTCCGGCTCCGTGGTCATCCAGCCGCGGGGCGTCCACTCGACGTGCACGCCGCCCGCCTGCTCCATCGTCATCTCGTTCGCGTGAGCGTAGAGCGAGCCCAGGCCGCGGGCCGCGCGCTGGGCCAGCATGATCCAGACGATCTCGCGCGAGCGCGGGCTCGCGTCGTACAGGCCCGCGTGCAGGAACATCTCCTCGACCCCCGTGGCCAGGCCCTCGCTGCGGCTGTCGAAGATGTTGTAGAGCAGCGGGCCGCGGCGGATCGGGCTGGCGTGGGGCTCGTCGCGCATCTGCGCCAGGTCCCACCAGTGGTAGAAGTGGGTGAAGAGCGGGGTCGGGTCGAGGTGCGCGCCGATCCAGAAGAAGTTGCGCTCGGCCTCGGGCACGAAGGCGCCCAGGTGCTCGCGCAGGGCGGGCTCCATGTTGGGCTTGACGGGCAAGACGTCCTGGTCCGCGAGGAAGGCCATCAGGCGCGTCACCGAGCGGTCGGCGAGGGCGTCGTACTCGGCCGGGTTCGAGGCGGCGACCAGGGGCGGCAGGTCGCGGTTGCGCTGCTCCTCGAGCCGCAGAGAGGCCCAGGCGCGGTCCAGCTCGCGCTGCAGGAGGTGCACCTCGTCCTACCAGGTCAGGGGCACGAGGTGCACGTTGCGCAGGTACCAGGTGTAGTTCTCCTTGCCGATCCCCGAGGGGCCGGTCTTCGAGGGCGCCTGGGCCTCGAGCCAGTCGACGAAGGCGCGCGTCGCTGCGCGCGCGGCGTCGAGGGCGGCGGAGAGGGCAGGGCCCGGTTGGGGGCCGCACAGCTCGACGATGCGCGTCAGGTCGCGCTCCTGGTCACGCAGGTTCTGGGTCCCGGCGATCCACAGCTCGCGCGCGTTGCCGCTCAGGTTGCGCCGCGCCTGGGCCAGGAGCGGCGGGATCACGCGCAGGTCGCCGAGCAGGCGCTGCTGCTCGGCGCCGTCCAGGGGGAAGCGGTAGGTCCACAGCTCGAGCAGCGCGTGGTGCGCGGGGCCCTCGTGGGCCGGGGTGTCGCTCTGGTAGGTCCACACCGACTGATAGAAGGCCGGGTCGCGCACCCAGGGCTGCAGGATGCGGGCGTGGAAGTCGAAGCCGTTCAGCTCGGCCCGCACGAGGTGCCAGTCGATCTGCTGCTCGACCGTCCAGGTCGAGGGATCGATGGCCTCGAGGCGCCCTCGAAAGACCTCGAGCTCTTCCAGGGCCGCGGCCATGCGCGGCGCCGTGTAGTCGGGGGCGCCGTCGACCCGCGGCGGGGTCTCGAAGGCGCGCCACTCGGCGAAGAGGCGCGTCAGGTCCGCATACGCAGCGGAGCGCGGCGGCGCCGCGGGCAGGCTGCCGCAGGCGGCCACGAAGAGCAGGGCCAGGGCGGGGTAGGGTCTCATGCGTCGGGGTCTTTCTTGCGCGCGGTCTGGACCAGGCAGTAGGCGAAGCCGCCCCAGACGCCGCCCAGGATGAGGAGCATGTAGACCAGGCTGGCTGTGCTCACTCGCGCTCTCCTTGCAGGCGGTTGAGGGTCGAGTTGAGGAACAGGAAGACGAGCATCGCCAGGGCCCACTGGCACAGGGCCGTGCCGAGGCTGTTCGGGCGCAGGGGATTCCACCAGCCCTCGGGGTCGACCACGGTAACCGACTGGTACATCCACCAGCCGAGCAAGCAGAACAGCTGCAGCGGGATCAGCCACAGCACGACGAAGGCGAAGACGCGTCCGACGCGCCAACCTTCGGCGGCGTTGATCCAGGCGTCGATCAGGGTGCGCACGCCGACCCGGCGCGCCGCCATGGCGATGAAGAAGCCCGAGACCGAGAGGCCCAGGCCCCAGACCCAGTCCTGGTTGGCGAAGAACGCCGGGGACAGGGCGCTGGGCAGGCCCAGGACGAAGGTGCAGACGAAGATCAGGCCCACCGCGCGGCGCCGCGGCAGGCCCAGGTCGACGAAGTTGCGCACGCCCAGCTCGAGCACGGCGATCATCGAGCTGATGGCCGCGAAGCTGATGGCCAGGAAGAAGAGCGGCAGGAAGAAGACCGAGCCGCCGGCGATGCGCTGCAGCAGGCTGGGCATCGAGACGAAGGTCATGCCGGTCGAGGCCGGGCCCGAGCTCGAGAGGGTGGCCAGGGCCTGGTCGTGGGGCATCAGGGCGAACACCGTGGGGATCACGGCCAGGGCGGCCAGGAGCGAGGCCGAGCTATTGCCCAGCCCTGTGGTGACGGAGGAGAGCACCACGTTCTCCCCGCGCCGGGCGTAGGCCGAGTAGGTCAGGATCAGGCCGGCCCCGGCCCCCGTCGACCAGGCCGACTGGGTCAGTCCGTCGAGCCAGATGCGGTAGTCCGCCAGGTCGGCCAGGTTGACGCTGAACAGGAACTCCACGCCGCCCAGGGCTCCGGGCAGGGTCACGGCGCGCACGGCCGCGACGATCAGCAGCAGGAAGAGAGTCGGGATCAGGATGCGGTTCAGGCGCTCGATTCCGGCGGAGACGCCGCGCAGGATCACCGCCACGCTCAGGGACAGGGCCAGGAAGTGGAACAGGACCTGCTGGCCGGGGCTGGAGGCGAGCTCGTTCCAGACCTCGAGCGCCGGGCGCTGGGTCAGGCGACCGCTGACCGCGAGCAGGAAGTACTTCAGGCACCAGCCCGTGACCACGCTGTAGTAGAAGCCGATGCCCATGGCGCAGAAGCCGACGAAGGCGCCGCGC
>JAJFFA010000092.1 GCA_021776885.1 Planctomycetota bacterium | reverse complement strand
CTGCGCGACCAGCGGCGTCCAGACCTCGTAGCCCCAGACCACGCCGCCGAAGTCGCTCGAGCCCAGGGCCTCCAGGGTCGCCCGCGCAACCAGGTGATGGTCGAGGTGGTGCTCGGCGAGCCAGGGCACATAGAGCGTCTGAGGCGCGTCCCGATCGAGCTCGGAGGCGAGGCGTCGCACCGCGCCCTCGAACTCGAGCGGCGTGGGCTCGTGGCCCTCGGGGTAGCCCCAGAAGGTGTACGCGGGCGCTGCTCCCGTGCCGCGCAGGGCGCGCCCGGCGCGCAGGGCCTCGGCGCGGCGCAGGCGCGCGGCCGCCCTGGCCCCGCGGCCATCGAGCACCCCCAGGACGCCGTCGAACACGACCAGGACACGCACGGCATCGCCCTGATCCAGGTGCAGCGCCAGGGTCCCGCCACAGCCGACGAGCTCGTCGTCCGCGTGGGGCGCGACGACCAGCACGCGGCCGGGCTCGGGGCGCGCGACCGCAACCGGGCGGGGTGCGCGCTCGCTCACGCCGCCTCCACCGGCCAGGTGCGCACCGCCGACGTCTTCTGGAAGCGCCAGGCGCCGCTGAGACGCAGCGAGCTGCGCTCGAGGGTGCGCATGAAATAGGTGCCCTCGAAGAGCCACGACCAGGCCGCCGAGGGGAAGCGCCAGGAGCCGGGCTCGACCAGGGCGCCGGCCGCCAGCTCGAAGAGCGGCGTCATCGAGAGCTCGAGCACCAGCGGCCCGTCCCCCGGCAGGACCAGGCTCGGGGGCTGGGCGCAGGGGCCCAGGGAGACGTGCTCGTGGATCACGCGACCGCGCTGCATGGCGCCGCGCCGCTGGAGGTAGCGCTCCGCTCCGCGCACCAGACGCCGACCGGCGCCGCTCAGGTGGTGCTCGCGGTAGGTGCGCCGGCTGATCTCGAAGCGGCGTCGAGGCTCACCCTCGAAGGCCGCCCCGGCTCCCGCCGAGCGTGACCAGTGGTGCAGGATCGGCGCGCCGGGGTGGAAGACCAGGGTCAGCCCCAGGGCCGACAGTCGGCGGCACAGGTCCGCGTCCTCGTAGTACAGGGGATAGCGCGGGTCGAGCAGCTGGCCCAGGTCATCGGCCACGCCGCGGTGCAGGAAGAGGCACGCGCCGGAGAGCATCGTCTCCTGCGCAGGCTCGCTGGCGGTCCAGGACGCGAGGCGCGCGCCGGCGCGCTGGCGTGCGCTCCAGCGCGCGACCCGCGGCGAGGCCTGCACCAGGGCTGCTCCAGCCTCGCTCCAGGTACTGGGCAGGGGCACGGGGGGAAGATGGAAGCAGCGCTCCTCGTCGACCCAGGCGCGGGGCGCGATGGCGCCGCACTCGGGGTGCAGCTCGAGGTAGTCGAGCAGCGCATCGACCGAACCCTCCAGGAAGACGACGTCCGGGTTCAGGACCGCGACGTAGTCGTCGGGCCCGCCGCTGGACTGCTCGAAGGCGGCCTGGATGCCCCCGGCGTAGCCCAGGTTGCGCGGGCTCGTCAGCACCCGCGCGCCGTCCCCGGCGAGGATGCCCAGGGGCAGGCGCTGGTCGCTGGGCGAGGCGTTGTCGACGACGATCACCTCGAGCTGCTCGGGGGATCGGCCCGAGCGCGCCCACTCGCGCCGCAGGCTGCTGACGCACGAGGTGGCGAAGTCGCCGGAGTCGTAATTGACGATCAGGGCCGAGAGGCGCGGGTCGTTCTTCGGTGACGGGAGGTAAGGCTTCAAGGGACGCTCTCGGGCTGTCGGACGTGCCAGTGGTGCGCGAGACGGACGAGGCCGAGCTCGCGCCCGCGTGCGGTCACGACGAGGTCGCTGCGCAGGGGCAGCTCGTGGAAGCGGTGGACGCCGTGCTCGTCGAAGAGGTGGGCCAGGACGCGAAAGCTGCCGGCCAGGAGCGCGAGCTCGGGCAGCTCGAGGCGCACCTGGCCCTCGGCGGCGTCGAGGCGCAGGCCGTCGAGGTGGGTGCCGACGGCCGCGACCAGGGTGCCGTCCTGGCGCGTGAAGCTCAGGCCCAGGTGCAGAGGGGCGCGCGCGGGGCGCGGGTCGTGCCAGCTGGCGACGAGCTCGAGGCTGGCGCCGGAATGCACGGCGGCGCGCACGGCACGCCCCTCGCCGTCGAGCAGCTCGAACCCGGTCAGGCGCGGGCTGTTCGGCGGCAGCGTGGCCGCGTCGCGCTCGCCCTCGTCCAGGGCCCCGGCGCGGGTTCCCATCCAGGCGGCGTAGGCGTGGGTCACCTCGTCGGAGGGCCCCAGCCCGCGCAGCGCGCCCTGGTCGAGCCACAGGGTCCGGTCGCAGATCTGGCGCACGTCGTACAGCCCGTGGCTGGCGAGGATCAGGCTGCCACCCGCCGCGCGGAAGGCGAACAGGCGGTCGACGCACTTCTTCTGGAAGTGCTGGTCCCCCACCGCGAAGACCTCGTCCAGGATCAGGATGTCCGGCTCGAGGCCCAGCGCCGCGGCGAAGCCCAGGCGCATGGCCATGCCCGTCGAGTACGTACGCAGGGGTGCATCGAGGGCGTCGCCGAGCTCCGCGAAGTCGAGGATCGCGTCGAGGCGCTCGTCCAGCTCGCGGCGCGACGCCCCGAGCAACACACCGCACAGGCGCGCGTTCTCGCGCCCGCTGAAGTCGGGGTGGAAGCCGGTGCCGAGCTCGAGCAGGCTGGCGACGCGGCCGCGCGTACGCAGGCGACCCGCGCTGGGCGCGGAGGCGCCGGCGAGCAGTCGCAGGAGGGTCGACTTGCCCGCGCCGTTCGCGCCGATCAGCCCCAGGCTGGCGCCGCGCTCCAGGTTGAAGCTGACGTCGCGCAGGGCCCAGTGCTCCCGCGGCCGCGACCAGCGTCCGAAGGACAGACCGTGGAGGACCCGCGCGCGGGCGCTCGCGTAGCTGGCGTAGGCCTTGCCCAGGCCCTGGGTCTCGACGACGTGGGACATCAGACCTCGTCGGGGAGCCGGGGCTCGAGGGTGCAGAAGACGAGGGTGCCCAGGAGCAGCGAGCCCGCCGCCCAGGGGGCGAGGGCGGCGCAGGAGGCGCCCACGGAGTCCGGGAAGCTCGCGCTCGAGGGCGCCCCGAGCAGCGCAGCGCGCCAGCCCTCGAGCAGCCAGAAGAGCGGGTTGGCCGTGATCCAGTCCAGCCAGGGCTCGACCGGCGGCAGGACCGCGGGGTCCGGCACCCAGAAGACGGGGGTCGCGAACATGGCGACGCTGAGCAGCAGGCCGACGGCGTGGGCAGTGTCGCGCAGGACGACGTGCAGGGCGGCGGCGGCCAGGGCCAGGCCGTAGGTCAGGGCGATCTGCAGCACCAGCAGCACGGGCAGCCAGACCAGGTGCTCCAGGTCCGGCAGGCCCGCGCCCGAGAGGCCGCGCACGGCGAGGAACGCGCCAGCGCCCAGGGCGAAGGTCAGCGCGGCGCCCAGGACCCGGATCAAGGGCAGAGTCGCGGCGGGGAAGGCGAGCTGACGCACCAGGCCGCGGTGCTCGACGATCGAGCTGGTGCCGCGCCCGACGCCCTCGGCGAAGGAGGCCCAGACCAGGGAGCCGACGAAGAGCCAGACACCGTAGCCCAGGCCAGGGTTCCCGCCGTGGGCGGCGAGACGCATGCCGAAGAGCTGGGCGAAGACGAAGCCATAGATGGCGAACAGGGCCAGGGGGTGGACCAGGGGCCACAGGGGACCGAGCAGGCTGCCGCGGAAGCGAGCTCTCAGCTCGCGCCCGACGCTGGCCGCGACCAGGTCTCGCCCGCGCCAGACCACGGCGGGCAGGCGTAGACTGGCCAGGACGATGGCGCGCAGGGAGACGCGCGGCGGCTCGACCCACCCGGAGGTGGCCGCCTGGGGCTCGGACAGGGGGACGGACATGGGGACGACGGTCTCTTCGTCCCCGGGTCGCCCCAATATGGAGGCGGGTTGCCGTTCCCCGCAGGGGGCGGCCCAGGCGGCCTGGGCCGTCCGGGCCGTGCCGCGGGCGGCCTAGCGGAACTCTTCTTCCGCCGCGGACTCGCCGACCTCGAAGTCGGAGCCGAACTGCGAGCGCACGTACTGCAGGACGATCTTTCCGTTCTCGGGGTTGTCCGGGGCGCGGCGCCACTTCGCATGGCGCAGGTCCAGGGGACGCAGGCTCTCGTTGGACTCGCGCAGGATGCGGATCTTGATCCCGTAGCGGTTCGCGCCCCGCGGCTCCCAGGTCACCGTCGCCTGCTCGCGCCAGCCACGGCCCTTGAACGGGCTGAGGGACATGCGCCAGCCGGAGACGACCTGGCGCTCGCCCGGGTCCATGCCCTTGCCCACCGGGTAGTCGGACTTGCGCAGGCCCAGGAGCAGCACCTCGCGCAGCAGCTGCTCGCTGGGAGTCCCGACCTCCGTCTCCTCCCAGAGCTTGGGCGGGATGGGGTTGAAGAGGGCGCAGCCCTGGGTCAGCCCCAGGAGGCCCAAGACGCACAGGCCCAGGAGGGCGCGCAGGCTGGCGGTCATCGCTGGAAGTCCTCTTTCTGGGCGTCGCTGGCGGAGTCGCGCAGCACGATACGGACCGGCACCTCGGGGAAGGGCAGCTCCTCGCGCAGGCGGTTGGTCAGGTAGCGCAGGTAGTCCTTGCCGATCAGGCGCTTGTCATTCACGAACAGCACGAAGGTCGGCGGGTGCACCTCGGCCTGGGTCGCGTAGCGCACGCGCACGCGGTAGCTGCTCGAGCCGGGGCTGCGCGCCTCGAGGGCGCGCGTGAGCACGCGGTTCAGCTCGCCCGTCGTCACCCGCTGGCCGCCCTGGTCGTAGAGCTCCTGAGCCACTTCCAGGGTGCGCTCGACGTTGAACCCCGTCTTGGCCGACAGGAAGCAGACCGGGGCGTGCATCAGCCCGGGGATCTCGTGCTCGAGGTACTCCTCGAAGGCCTCCGGCGTCATCTTCGACTCGGCCTGGTCCCACTTGTTGGCCCCCAGGATCAGGGGCTTGTGGTGGTCGATCGCGTAGCGCGCCAGCCCCTTCTCGATGGCCGACAGGCGCTGGGTCACGTCGAGCATCAGGAACACGACGTCCGCACGCCGGATGGTCTTGTGCGCGCGCGCGTCACCGTAGAACTCGATCGCGTCCGCCAGCTTCGACTTCTTGCGCACACCGGCGGTGTCGATGGCGACGAAGCGCTTGCCGCCGCGCTCGAAGACCACGTCGACGGCGTCCCGCGTCGTGCCGGGGATCTCCGACACGATCATGCGCTCCTCCCGCGCCAGGCGGTTGATCAGGGTCGACTTGCCCGCGTTGCGGCGGCCGACCACGCCCAGCTTCATGACCAGCTCGTCCCCCCCGGGGCGCTCCTCCGGTGCCTCGGGTACGAGGGCGCCGATCACGTCGCGCAGCTCGCCGACGCCATCACCGTTCTGGGCACTGATGGCATAGGGGCCATCGCCGACCCCGAGGCGCATGAAGCTGTCGACGTCCCAGGCCAGAGAGCGTCCCTCGGTCTTGTTCACCACCAGGAGCACGGGCACCTTGCTGCCCCGCAGCCGCCGGGCGACCTCCTGGTCCAGGGGCGTCACCCCGTCGCGCACGTCGACCATGAACAGGACCAGATCGGCCGTGAGCAGGGCTGCGCGCACCTGTTCCTCGACGTGGGGTCCGAGGTCGTCCCGGTCGACCACGCCGATGCCTCCGGTGTCGATCACCTCGACCCAGCGGTCGCCGTGCTCCGTGGCCAGGCGCGCCGGCACGGCGATGCGGTCGCGGGTCACCCCGGCGGTGGGCTCCACGATGGAGATGCGACTGCCGCAGAAGCGGTTCAGTAGCGTCGACTTGCCGACGTTCGGTCGGCCCACGATGGCGATGCGGGGGAGCCGGGTGTCCATGGTCAGAACCGTCATGGCAATTGCAGGGCGCGATGCACCTGGGGAACGACGCGCACGCCGAGGTCGAGGTCGCGCGCGGTCTCGACCACCTCGCACAGCTCGTCGGCGGTGGGCGCCACGACGCCGTGCATCGGCGTCACGGGTTGCAGGTAAAGGGGCACCTCGGGTGCCACCCGCAGGAGGTCTTCGAAGAGCGGCTCGTAGTCCTGGGCAGGACGGCCTCCACGCACCACGACCTTGGCGCAGGCGTCGCGCCCACGCACCAGCTCGAGGGAGCGGCGGCGCGCGGCGCGCCAGTCGTCCGCGTCGACGGGGGCGCGCTCGGCGACCGCGCCGTCACCCGGCTGCAGCTCGACCGGCGGCTCCAGGTCGGCCGCGAGCTTCAGATCGAGGCTGACGTGGCGGAAGGCGTCGATCACCCGCGCCAGGGTGTCCGGGTGCCCGCCCGCGGTCTCGAGGTGCAGGGGGCGCTCCCCGACCATCTTCGCCAGGGCCAGGAGGAAGTCGGGCCAGAGCAGGGGCTCGCCCCCGGTGATGCTGATCGTGCGCGCCCCCGCCGGCTCGGCCTCGGCGATCCAGCAGGCGGCCTGGAACGGACTGGCCCAGGCCTCCTCGTGGCGCGCGCCGCGCGCCGCCGCGATCCGCGCGCGGTCCGCGGGCGAGAGCTTCCACGAGCCCGGGGTGTCGCACCAGGTGCAGCGCATGGGACAGCCGCGCAGCCGCAGGAAGACCTGGGGCTCGCCGACCCACGCTCCTTCCCCCTGGATCGAGGCGAAGACCTCGAGCACGGGAGCGAGCGTGCTCGTCGAGGTGGAACTCATGACGGGCGTCCCGCCGCAGCGGGAGGGGGAACAGTCGCGACGCGCGCCGCGGGAGCGCGGGGTCGCAGGGAACGAGCGCGGAGCGCTACTCGTCCGTCTTCTCGGCGGCCTCGGCCGTGGCCTCTTCGGCGTCGGGGCTCTTCTTGACCTTCTTGACCTTGAAGGACGTCCGCACCTTGGGCAGACCGTAGGGCGAGTCCGAGTCGCCGACGCGACCTTCCTTCATCAGGCGCTGGAGGCGCTCGATGCGCTTGAAGACGCTGCGCTCACCGCGCAGGGTGTCGACGCCACGCAGGCTGGAGTGGATGGACATGGGATCGGGTCTCTAGGGGCGCTCGGGGGCTTCTCGGGGCCGTACGGACAGCCGAGGAGTGTAGCGCCAGGGGCCCCCCCTGTCACCGTCTAACGGAACTTCGCCCCTGCATGACGAGCGTGGAGTCGGCCTGGGAGCGGGGGCTCGGAACGTTCGGAACCGCTCGGTCCCGTCTCAGCGGAAGTCCTCGATGTTGACCCGGTAGGCGCTGGCGTAGGACAGCTTCCCGTCCGGGCCCACGGTCTTGCGCACTTGCTCGAGGATGCCGTCCATCTCCTTCATGGTCGGGGCCGCCCCCACCAGGACGACCAGGTCGTCGTTCTTGCGCCGCGGCTGGATGGCCGGGAAGCCGCGCTGGGTCAGGAGGTCGTACGAGGCCCAGGCCAGGTGCTCGTGGTCGGCGGTGTCCCTGAGGGTGATGGCCAGGATCGTCGTCCGGTTCCTGGGGTCCAGGAAGGCCTCTTCTGCCGCGGTCAGCCCCTCCGGGAGGCCCACCGGGGCCGCTGCAGGGGGCTCAGCGGCCTCTTCCTGCTCGACGTAGCCTCCGTCCGCGTAGCCCGAGTCCGCGTAGGCGTCGTCCTGAAAGCGCGCGCCGCCGGCGGCCATGGAGCCCGCCGCCTGCTCGTCCTGGAGCGCCATGCCGGGATCCTCCCGCTGGGCGGAGACCACGGTTCCGGCGGTCAGCCGGCCCAGGAGGAAGACGATCGCCAGGGCCAGGACCTGCAGCACGACGAAGGCCTCCCTGCCCATGGGCAGGTGCACCCCGCCGTCCGGCATCTCGGGCACCACGATATCGGGCTGGGGCAGGGCTCCGCCGCGCGTGGCGACCGAGACGAAGGCGTCCTCCTCCCGCATCTCCTGGGCCGCGAAGGGATCCGCTTCGGGGGGCAGGAAGGGCTCACCAGCCCCCCCCGTCCCCTCGCTGGCGCCTTCGATCGGGCCCCCGAGGGGGGTGAGCATTTCGGCGGTCGGCTGCTCGCTCTCTTCCGATTGTCGGAAGGCCTCGAGCATGTTGTCTCTGCGCTTGGCCATGGGCCCGAATCTACTCTTCCGCTGACGGCGCCCCTTGCGAAAAACCCGCTTCCGCCGCCGGGATCCGGGGCCTGCCCCGCCGCCCCGCGGGCGAAATATCGCCCCGGAAACCCGTACCCTGGCGCCCCCGAGGGCGGCCCAGTCGGCCCGCCTGCCCCCCTGCGAGAGACTGCCTTCCATGCTGGTACTGCGCGATCTGGTCAAGGTCTACCCCGGTCCCGTGACCGCCCTGCGGGGCGTGCGCCTCGAGGTGCAGAGCGGCATGTTCGGCCTCCTGGGCCCCAACGGGGCGGGCAAGTCCACCCTGATGAAGATCGTCGCCGGCCTGCTGGAGCCCACCTCCGGCCAGGTCGAGCTCGACGGCGCCGACGTTCTGGCCGACCCGCGCCGCGTCCAGCGCCGCCTGGGCTACCTGCCCCAGGACTTCGGCTTCTACCCGCACCTCTCCGGGCGCGACATGCTGATCCACCTCCTGCGCCTCAAGGGCGTCAAGGCCAAGGGTGGACTGAAGCGCCTTGCGGGCGAGCTGCTCGAGCGCGTCGCCCTGGGTTCGGCCGCCAGCCGCAAGGTCAAGGAGTACTCGGGCGGCATGCGCCAGCGCCTCGGCATCGCCCAGGCGATCGCGGGCGACCCGCGCCTGATCGTCGTCGACGAACCCACCGCCGGCCTCGACCCCGAGGAGCGCCTGCGCTTCTACCACCTCCTGGCCGAGCTGGCCCAGGACCGCATCGTGCTGCTCTCGACCCACATCGTCGAGGACGTCTCCGTGCTCTGCCCCGCCTTCGCGGTGATCCGCCAGGGCGAGCTCGTGGCGCGCACCACGCCGTCGCGCGCGCGCGCCGCCATCCAGGGCACGATCCACGAAGGCGAGGTCGGGGCCGAGGACCTGCCCGCGTTGCTCGAGCGCCACACGGTGACGCGCTCGACCCTCTTCGAGGGCCGCCACCGGGTGCGCGTCTTCGCCGACGACGGCCGCCCCCCCGCCGGCTTCTCGGCGGCCCAGGAGTCCCTCGAAGACGCGTACATGATCCTGATGAAGCGCGGCGCCGACTTCCTCAGCCGCGGCGCCGACGCGCCGCCCGAGGACTCCCGGCCGCCCAGCGCCGAGGCCAACGAAGGCGCCAGCCTGGCGGCCAACACCGAGGCCGAAGCGTGAACCCGCGCCGCGTCTTCGCGATCGCGCGGCTCGAGCTCGCCAGCTGCCTGCGGCGACCGCTCTACTGGATCTGGCTGCTGGTCATCGCCCTGATCACCTGGGGCCTGTCCAACGGCGGACTGCGTATCGAGTCAGGCGACTCGTCGGTCGGCGGCACCAAGTCCTGGCTGACCTCCGAGTACGCCAACGCGATGCTGCTCGGCGCCCTGGTGCCGTTCCTCTACGGCTTCTTCGTCGCCGTCTCGGCGGGCATGTCGATCCTGCGCGACGACGAGCTACGCGTGGGCCAGATGCTGCACGCGACGCCCCTACGCCCCGGGGAGTACGTCTGGGGCCGCTTCCTGGCCGCGCTGCTGAGCTTCTTCGTCGTGCTTGCCGTTCACCTCGGCCTCTCGATGTTGTTCAACCACGTCGTCAGCGGCGCGGACAAGGCGGAGTTCATCGGGCCCTTCGAATACCTCAACTACCTGCGGCCGGCACTCTGGTTCAGCGTGCCGATCCTGTTGCTCCTGGCGGGCGTCAGCTTCTGGGTCGGCGAGCGCACGCGGCGCCCGATCCTGGTCTTCCTGTTCCCGGTCGGCCTGATGCTGTTCTTCGAGTTCTTCCTCTGGGACTACAAGCCGGCCTGGCTGCCCGACATGGCGGACAAGGCGCTCATGGCCATCGACTTCAGCGCCTTCCGCTGGCTGCAGGAGACCCAGCTCGAGGTCGACCTCGGCGTCGACCACTACAACACGCAGGCGGTTCCGTTCGGACCCTGGATGAC
>JAJFFA010000910.1 GCA_021776885.1 Planctomycetota bacterium | reverse complement strand
TGAGCTGGGCGCGGACGCGAGTAGACTCTGCCCTCGTTTCGCCCCGTCCGGCCAGCTCGTCGACGGCGCCCCCCCCACGCCCCCAATCGACGTGGAAACGACCCCCTGGCTCTGGTGGATCCCGGCCCTGCCGCTCCTCGGTAGCGTGGTCGCGGGCTGCCTGCACTTCATGGTGCTACGCAGCCGTCGCGGCGCTGACGAAGCGAACGTCAAGCGCCTGCAGGGCCTCGCGGCCCTGGTGGCCCTCGGCGCGATGGCGATCTCGTTCATCGTCTCGCTGCTGGCCTTCTCCGCCCTGCGCGGCGAGGGCGCACCCGCAGCCCTGGAGAGCGGCGCCTGGAGCTGGATCGCCACGGGCGCCTTCGACGTGAACGTCGCGATGCTGGTCGATCACCTGTCGGCCGTGATGATCCTGGTCATCACCGGCGTCGGCTTCCTGATCCACGTGTACGCCTCGGGCTACATGCAGGGCGATCCGGGCTACGCCAAGTTCTTCGCCTTCCTGAACCTGTTCGTGGCGATGATGCTGGTGCTGGTGCTCTCCTCGAGCCTGGTCGGGCTGTTCGTCGGCTGGGAGGGCGTGGGGCTGTGCTCGTACCTCTTGATCGGCTTCTGGTACGAGAAGGGCTGGCCGGCCGAGGCCGCGCAGAAGGCCTTCGTCGTCAACCGCATCGGCGACGCCTCGTTCCTGCTCGGGATGTTCATCCTGGCCGGCGCCTTCGGCACCCTCGACCTGAGCAGCCTGAACGCGGCCACGGTCGCCCTGGGCAGCGAGCACGGCACCCTGCTCTCGGTCGCCGCCCTGCTGCTCTTCGGCGGCGCCTGCGGCAAGTCGGCCCAGATCCCGCTCTTCACCTGGCTGCCCGACGCCATGGCCGGCCCCACGCCGGTCTCGGCCCTGATCCACGCGGCGACGATGGTCACCTCGGGCATCTACATGATCGTGCGCCTGAACCCGGTCTTCGCCTCGGCGCCGACCGTGATGGCCGTGATCGGCACCGTGGGGGCGGTCACGGCCCTGGTCGCCGGCTCGAGCGCCCTGCGCCAGCGCGACCTGAAGAAGGTGCTCGCCTACTCGACGGTCAGCCAGCTCGGCTACATGTTCCTGGCCCTGGGCTGCGGAGCCTGGGTCGCGGCCATGTTCCACCTGGTCACCCACGCCTTCTTCAAGGCGCTCCTGTTCCTCGCTGCGGGCTCGGTGATCCACGGCATGCACGAGGAGCAGGACATGCACCGCATGGGCGGCCTCAAGCGCCACATGCCGCGCACCTACTTGACTTTCATCGCCGGCGCCGCGGCCCTGTCCGGCCTGCCGCTGCTGTCGGGCTTCTTCTCGAAGGACGAGATCCTGGCCCACGCCTTCGGCGCCGGTGGCTACTACTGGGTGCTGTGGGTGGTCGGCGTGATCACCGCCGCCATGACCGCCTACTACACCTGGCGCATGGTGGCCCTGACCTTCTTCGGGAGCGAGCGCTTCGACCCGGCCGAGGTCCACCCCCACGAGTCGCCGTCGCGCATGACGGCGCCGCTCTTCGCCCTCGCCGCCCTCTCGATCCTGGGCGGACTCCTGGGCCTGCCCGCCGTGTTCCACGTGACCCACGCCCTGGCCGCCTGGCTCGAGCCGGTGGTCGCCCCCGGCAACGCCATCCTGGCGGCCGGACACCCGGGAGGGCACGGCGAGCACCTGTCGCACACGGCGGAGTGGATCCTCCTGGGCCTCGGCTCGGCCGTCGCCCTGTTCTTCGCACACCGGGGCTTCCACGACCACAAGAACGGCGTCTCCGGGGACGAGCGCTTCGGCGCACGGCGTCCCAGGCTGGCCGAGCTGTTCGGGGACGCCTGGGGCGTCGACCGCGCCTACGGCAAGTGCATCGTCGCCCCGGTGAAGATCGCGAGCTTCCTGACCGCAGTCGTGGTCGACCAGTTCGTCATCGACGGCGCGGTCAACGCCGCCGGCAGCGGAGCGCGTGATCTGGGCTCGCGCCTGCGCAGGATGGCCGGCGGCCGTATCGCCGACTACGGCCTCTGGATGGGCGGAGTCGGTGCGGCGCTGGCCCTGCTCTGGATGTGGATGGGAGTTCGCTGATGCTGGCTGCGATGACCTTCGCGCCGCTCGTCGGCGCCCTCTGCCTGCTGCTCGTTCCGGGCAGCGCGACCCGCGCTCTGCGCCTCGTCACGCTGGGCACGACCCTGGCGGTGGCGTTGATGGGTGCGGTCCTCTGGGGGCGCTTCGACGCGGCCGTCGCCGGCCCGCAGCTGGTGACCCAGGCCGCCTGGTTCACGCTGCCCGGGGGCGCGGAGGCGCGCTTCCACCTGGGGGTCGACGGGATCTCGTTCCTGCTCGCGGTGCTGACCGCGATGTTGATGCCGATCGTCGTCGTCTCGACGCCGGGTCACATCCGGAAGCGCGTGAAGGAGTTCATGATCTGGCTGCTGGTCATGGAGACGGGCATGCTCGGTGTGTTCCTGTCCCTCGACCTCTTGCTGTTCTACTTCTTCTGGGAGATCAGCCTGGTGCCCCTGTACTTCATGCTGGGCATCTGGGGCGGCGAGCGGCGGCTGTACGCGACGATCAAGTTCTTCCTCTACACCCTCGCGGGCAGCCTGGTGATGCTCGTGGCGGTGATCGCCCTGGTCTATCGCTCGGGGACCGCGGACGTCCTGGCCGCCAGCGAGTGGGCCGCGGCCCAGCCCCTGGGGGTGCAGGGCTGGTTGTTCAGCGGCTTCGCCCTGGCCTTCGCCATCAAGGTCCCGGTCTTCCCGTTCCACACCTGGCTGGCGGACGCCCACACCGAGGCGCCGACCTCGGGCTCCGTGCTGCTGGCCGGCGTGCTCCTGAAGATGGGCACCTACGGCCTGCTGCGCTTCGGCATCGCCATGTTCCCGGCAGCGGCCGTCAGCGCCGCGCCCCTGTTCATGGCCCTCGGAGCCTTCGGCATCGTCTATGGCGCCTTCCTCGCCATGGCCCAGACCGACATCAAGCGCCTGGTCGCCTGCTCCTCCGTCAGCCACCTGGGCTACGTGGTGCTGGGCATGTTCGCCCTGAATGCGGCCGGCCTGCGCGGCGGTGTGTTGCAGATGGTGAACCACGGACTGTCCACCGGGCTGCTGTTCCTCCTGATCGGCATGATCTACGAGCGCCGCCACACCCGCGCCCTCGACCAGTACGGCGGCCTGGCGGCCTCCATGCCCGTCTTCGCCCTGCTCTTCGTCCTGGCCGTGCTGTCCAGCGTCGGCCTGCCCGGCCTGAACGGCTTCGTCGGCGAGTGGCTGATCCTGCTGGGCTCCTTCGGCGCCAGCCCGCTGATCGGCAGCGTGGCGGTGACGGGCGTGATCTTCGGCGCGATCTACCTCTTGGTGGCGACGCGCAAGCTGCTCTTCGGGCCGATCGTGCACGAAGCGAACCGCGGCCTGGCGGACGTCACGCCGCGCGAGCTGACCACGGCCCTGCCCATCGTCGTGCTCTTCTTCTGGATCGGGATCGCTCCCAACAGCTTCCTGAACAAGACGGCCAAGAGCCTCGATGTCGTCATCGAGCGCATCGACGCCGCGCGTGACCAGCTGGCCGCGGATTCCCAACCGTCCTCTGACGCCCTGGTCCTCGAGGAGGTCCCGCGATGAACACGAACCTCGACCAGCTCGCTGCGGTGTTCGAGGGCTCGGCCCGCGGCCTCGCTCCGCTCTTGACCCTGGCCGTCGGCGTGCTGCTCCTGCTCACCGCGGAGATCACCCCGTCGCTCCTGCGCCTGCGGCCGGCGATCTTCGTCGGCTCGATCCTGTCCGCGGCCTGGTGCCACGTCCTGATCCTGCGCGAGCCCAGCGGCTCGATCCTGGACGCGACGTACACGGCCGACGCGACAAGCTCCACCTGGGGCCTCTTGTTCCTGGCCTCGACCGCCATCGCCTGGGCCTTCGGTCAGCGCTACTACCGCCAGGACCGCACCTTCCAGGGCGAGCACGACGTGCTGATGCTGTGCACGCCCATCGGCATGACGATGATGGCGGGTGCCAGCGACCTGGTGCTGTTCTTCATCGGGCTCGAGCTGCTCTCGATCCCGCTCTACTGCCTGGCCGCCTTCCGGCGCGCCCGCGCGGACTCGGTCGAGGCGGGCCTGAAGTACTTCGTGCTGGGCGCCTTCGGGGTGGCGATCTTCCTGTACGGCGCGGCCCTGCTCTACGCCGACACCGGCAGCCTGTCCCTGGTCGAGCTGAAGGCCTCCGGGGTGCGCAGCGCCCTGGGCACGACGGGGGTCGGCCTGATGGTCGTCAGCCTGTTCTTCAAGGTCTCGGTCTTCCCCTTCCACCTCTGGGTGCCGGACGTCTACCAGGGCAGCCCGACGCCGGTGACGGCCCTGATGGCGACGGGCACCAAGGCCGCCGGCTTCGCGTTCCTGCTGTCCATGTCGTTCCTGCTGCCCGTCGCCGCGGCACCTGTCCTGGGCGTGGTGGCCCTGGTCACCATGCTGGTCGGCAACCACTGCGCGCTGGTGCAGGAAGACCTCAAGCGCATGCTGGCCTA
>JAJFFA010000909.1 GCA_021776885.1 Planctomycetota bacterium | reverse complement strand
ACACCCAGCGCGGCCAGAACCGCGACGACCATCAGGCTGGTGTCGAAGTACCAGTCACCAGGACTCAGTGTCAGCGGTGTCGTACCCATGACACCCGTGACAAACATCAGCAAGACGACCGAGAGAAAGCCGACTCGTATCAAGAGGATCAAGAACACCGCGGACATCAAGGTAATCGGTGCGACGGCAGCGATGTTCTCTTGAGCGGGGCCGAAGAAGAGCAAGATCGGCGGGAGCGACATCACCACGGTGTAGGCCAGCCAACGCACAGGAATGAAGGAACGCACCGTCACGAGCAGGAAGACCAGCAGCCCCGAAAACATCACGGCGTCGCCGGAGAAATGAAACAGGTGACTCAGTGATTGCAACGGGCCCTCGATCCCGTTGAACGGGGGGGCGACATAGGACCCTGTCAGGCCGAGAGCGAGTTGGCCGAGAAAGGCGACCACGCATCCGGCGAAGACACCCAGGAGGACCTCGCGACCGACATCGGGGTCACGCAGCTTGCCCTCGAGCAAACGTGACCAGGAGATCAGGGTCTGGGGCCAGTGGCGTCTGGCGAAGGGTTCCAGCGCCAAGTAGCAGAGCGTGACGCGCGCGGCGGTGTGCACGGCGTAGGACAGGCCGGAGAAGAGGAACGAGCCGTAGGCGAAGAAGTCGTCCGGGCCGGCGGACCCGAAGACGAGCACGATGTGGGTGATGAGGGCGTAGGCGCCGACCCGCAGGGCTCCACCGACATCGGCGCGTCGCCTGCGTACGTTGCGCCACGCGAGCAAGGAAGCGCGGACCGTGACCTGGAACTGGAAGTAGCTGAACGGGCCGGGCACGATGCTCGGGATCTCTGTCACACCAAGGCGTTCTCCATCGTGGATCAGCTCGAAGTGGACCGGGCGACCGTGCAGCGCGGCGGCCTCGATGCGCAGAGCGGCCTTCGCCGGGTCTCCCGGCTGCGGAAGCTCCCAGGCGCGCTGTTCGGCCGCGAAGTTCGGCGGAAGGCGAGCCGGTTCGACCTGGCGCAGCGCCGCGAGGTCGAGATCCGCACGCTCGAGCAGCGCGCGCCAGGTCTCCTCCGAAGTGACAGCATCGCTGCGCGGCTCGTCGCGTCCTTCCGTCGTGAGCTCGTAGCGCCAGTAGACCAGACGACCCTCGACGTCCAGGGCGACATGCGCCGAACCCGACACGGGTGGAGGATCGAGGCTGCCGATGTAGGTCCCCTGCGGGACGAAGGGCTCGGGCCCGAAGCGTGCATGGCGAATCAAGTCCTGTCGCGATGCGAGTGGCTCGAGCGCGTCCCGCCGCCACTCCTCCAGCGCCTGGAGCAGGGGCGGATCGGGGAAGTACCAGTCGATCTCGTGCGGGAACTCTTCGATTCCGGTCAGCTCCGTCGCCATCTCCAAGGCGCGTTCCCGCAACACGGCGGGAGGCTTTCCGTAAGCACCGGTTTCCGCGTAGCTCGAGGACTGCACGACGGCAAGTCCGATGATGGCGGCGGCGCTGGCGAGCAGCAACGCAAGCGCAACGCGGGGCGTGAGCGCGCCATGGGAGCGGGCTGCGGCAACCATGTCGGGCGAGGGTGTCTGTCCCGAGGCCAGCGCGGCCGCCAGGGGGTCTCCGCCGGGTAGTGCGCGTGCAACCTCGAGCACCGATGCCGGGCGCTGCTCGGGATCGCGCGCCAGGCAACGGTTCAGCAGGGCGTCGACGCTCGGGTCGATGTCGGAGAGCCGTGATGAGGACGGATCGGGACCACCCTCCTCGTGCTCGCGGCGCAGCTCGTCCAGCGTTCGGCCGCGCAGCGCGCGTTTGCCGGTGTACAGCTCGTAGAGCAGCAAGCCGAGCGAGTAGATCTCGCTGCGCACGTCGGCGGGTACGCCGGAGAGTTGTTCGGGCGCCATGTACTGCGGAGTACCGGCGATCGCAGTGTCGACGTCTTCGGCTGCCACGGCCAGGCCGAAGTCGGTCAGCTTGACGCGGCCCTCGCCGTCGAGCATCACGTTGGCCGGCTTCAGATCGCGGTGCAGCACGCCGCGCTGGTGCGCCTCCGTCAAACCGGCGCAGATTTGCTGCGCGATCTCGGCCGCTTTCTCGCGGGGCAGCCGTCCGATGCGACGGATCAGGCTCGAGAGATCTTCACCGTCGACGAACTCCATCGTCAGGAAGTGCCGTCCATCGACCTCGCCGATGTCGTGCACGCGCGCGACGTTGGGGTGCGAGACCTCGCGCGCGTGGCGTACCTCGGCTCGGAAGCGCTCGAGCCCGTCCCCGCGCTGCGCGATGTGCTCGGGCAGGAACTTCACCGCCACGGGCTGACCGAGAACGAGGTCATCCGCCAGGTAGACCTGCCCCATCCCGCCCTCGCCGACGAGGGCGATGATTCGGTAACGCCCGATCAGGACCTGGCCGGGGGCGAAGTCCCCCTCGAAGGAGGAACTGGGAGGCTTGGTGGGCTCGGAAGCCATGGCTGGCCGCGCACGATAGCAGTGGGGCTCATGGAGTTCGAACGAATCGAATCGACGGGACACCCCTTGGGTACAGAGTCGCACCATTCTCCGCCGGCTTCTCTCACCCCCCGTCCGGAGGAGTCCGACCTGCGCGAGTTCCCAGCCGCACCGACTACGGTTCCGCGGATGGATGCTCCAGGCGCCGCGCGCTTGGCGTTCGGACTCGATCGTGAGACGAACCGACGCGGCGTCGCATACGGCCGCTCCCAATGTTGATCGATCCGCGAGCACGGCCTTGCGCATCAGCCACTCGCGAACTCGGTGCGGCGCCGATCCGATCAGGTCGTCCAGATCATCGGGGCCCGAGGCGAGGTGTTCGAGCCGCTCCTCGACGAGGCGGCGCGCCCCATCCGGCAAACCTGGCCCGAGCACTCGCCTGTGCAACTCGCCGCTGAATGGCCCCGCGCTCGCCACCGAACGAACCCGACCTTCGACCCACCTCCGTTCGATCCAAACCGGCCCGGTGGAGTGGACATGGTGCGCCGCGCTGCACCAGGGGTACCTCCAACGCTCGGGTGCGACGCCGGCTCGCACGGGGTTCTGGTCGATGTAGCGGAGCACGTTCCAGCGGTACTCGAGCGAGTCCACTGGTCTCGAGAGGTAGCGCCCGCGGATCAGCGTCCCATCGCGACAATGGCGTCGGTTGAATGTCCGCGAATGCTCGTTCTGCGCGCGTCGCATGGCCAAGGAGAGCTCTCCACGAGGGCTCTTGACCGGCAAGTGGAGATGCGTGGTCAGCACGCAGTCGGTGTGGACCTCGAGGCGACCCCGGCGTACGGTGCGACTCGGTACCGCCAGTGATGCACGCGCGGGCCTGGCCCCCGGTTGTCGTTGCCGCTGAACTCAAAGGGGTACGAGACGCATCCCTTCGACTCACGGCTGGCAACGATGCGGAGGGAGATGACGAAGGGTGCCTCTAGGCGTCGCTCAGGCCCGGGGCGGGGAGCGCCTCGAGCTAGGCGGGGTGAGGCAGGGCCTTCGAGGCGTCGACGACCGGGAGCCTCTCCATCTCACCCTCTGTGGCTCTCCGGGTGGGGGATGTGGCCAGGCAGCGTACTCGCGAGAAAGACCGCGCTATCCTGAATCCTCTCGCGCGCGGCGTGCACCTGGCGCCTTGGCATGGAACCACAGGAATCAAGCATCGACGCCACGGCCGCCCTCGAGCACCTCGATTG
>JAJFFA010000908.1 GCA_021776885.1 Planctomycetota bacterium | reverse complement strand
GCGAAGTCGCCCAGGCGCGCGTCGGGCTCGAGCTCGCCCTCGAGCCAGCGCGCCAGATCCGGCGCTGCGAGTCCCGGCAGCGCCTCGCCCGCGAGGCCGACGCCCAGGGTCACCAGGTGCGGCGACTTGCCCTCCTGTGCGAGGGCTCGACGCAGGATCGAGAGAGCGCGGGTCGAGGGGCGGTGCTGCGCATCGAGGACGACGAAGAGCCGCTCCTCGTGCAGCCCGCGCGCGCGCTCCCGCGCCCAGCGGTCGAGGGCCGCCATCGAGGAGACGCCCCCCAGCTCACGACGCAGGTCCAGGCTGCGCGCGGGGAACCCCGCGAGGCTCGCGGCCAGGGCCGCCGCCCGCCCGAGGCCGGCCGCGTCCTCGCCGGCGACCAGGCTCCAGGTCTCCTCCGCGACCTGCTCCCCTTGAACGGCGAGCCGCTGGCCGAGCCAGTCCTCGCGGCCCAGCCACATCGGAACGCGCAGGCGCACCCGGGTCGAGGCCAGGTCGAGGGACATGTCGAGACCGCGGGCGAGCCGGCGCGCGACCCAGGCGGCCGAGCCGGGGCGGCGCCCGGGGTCGCGCTCGAGCAGCGCGGCGACCACGTCCCGGGCCCACTCGGGCAGGTCCTCCGCTCGCGTGCCGCTGCAGGCGAAGAAGTCCTCGCGCGGGAAGCGCGCGTGGAAGGCGGCGACGTCGACGCGGGTCGGGACCAGGAGCTGGTGCAGGACGACGCCGAGGGCGAACAGGTCCGCGCGGGCGTCGGCCCGCGCCCCGAGCAGGACCTCGGGCGCGATGTGCAGCGGTGTGCCCGCCACGCCCGAGGTCCCCGGCCCCTGGACCGCCGCGCGCAGGGAGAGGCCGAAGTCCGTGATGCAGGGCTGGTCGCCCGGAGCCACGATCACGTTGGAGGCCTTGAAGTCGCCGTGGACGAAGCCGCGCCCGTGCAGGTGCTCGAGGGCCGTGCAGCAGCGCGCCACGATGCGGCCCAGGTCTTCGGGAGAGCGCTCGTCCCGCAGCTCGTTCAGGGGCGTCCCGTCGACGAAGGTGCGCGCCACGAACATCCCACCGTCCGCCAGGGCGCCGTGGTCGACCAGGGCCGCCAGCCCCGGGTGATCGACCACCGCCAGCACCGCCAGCTCGGCCCGGGCCTCGGCCTGGCCCGGGACCTGATCCGGCGCCTCGAGCCGCAGGACCACCGACCGGCCGCGATGACGGGCCTGGACCACGCGCGTGGACGCGCTCGCCGCCAGCTCGCGCTGGAAGGCGTAGCCCGGGGGCAGCTTGGGCGGGATGGGGTCCGTCTGGGTCATCGAGTGCAGGTTCTGGAAGGATCGTCCAGATTCTGGACCGCCGGGGCCTCCTGCGCCCGGAAGAATCATCTTAATGAGCCGTTCCCGGCCCCACTGATCGGGCATAGCATTTGAAGGTTCACGACCCTCCACCCAGAAGGTCCAGCATGAAGATCCCCAGCGCCATCGCCCTCGTCGTAAGTCTCGCCGCCCCCCTCGCCGGGGCCAGCCCCCAGGGCTCCATGCCCGGTCCGCCCTCCGGCGACCGGGCCGCCACCCCGCGGCGCACCGTAGCCGTCTTCCTGGGCCCCCAGGGGGGCTTCGGCGACGTGCGCACGTACGACGAGGCCAGCGGCGTAGAGCTCGCAGCTCCCCCGGAGCTGGAGAACCTGGCCCTGCTCGACCTCGACTTCGTCGGACGCTCCGACCTGGACAGCCTGCTCGAGGACCGCGCCCAGCGCCGCCCTCTGGCGACGGGGGCGCGCCTCGTGTTGCCCCGGGGCGCCGGGTCGATCTACCACTTCGAGCGCGCCCTGCCCGGCGGGGCACGCAGCTTCGGCTTCCTGTGGGTGCGCAGCGCGGGGGACGTGGTCGTCGTCGGCGAGCGCCCCGGTTCCGGCGCCGTGGGCACGGACGACCCGTGGCTTCCGCGCCTCGGCATCGGACCCGAGGGCCGCGGCTTCCTGGCCGCGACGCGAGCCTCAGCCGGCGGCGACCTGTTCGTCTTCGAGCTGCACTCGGGGATCGAGCGCAACCTGACCGCCCAGCTCGCTCCGCGCAGCTTCTCCGTCGCCGGCCTGTGGCTGCACGCCACCTGGGGCCTGGCCGCCTCCGACGAGGGCGTCCTGCGCTTCGGCCGCCAGGCCAGCGCCGCGCGACCCGTCGACTTCGGCAGCCCTGCCCCGGCGCACTTCAGCGCGCAGGTCGCGGTCTCGAAGAACCGCGCCTTCGCCGTGACCACGGCCGGCAGCAGCCCGGCCGATCTGCACGTCTACGTCCTCGGCGCGAGCGGTCCCGCCCAGCGCGTCTCCGCAGCGGAGGCGCCCGTCACCCCCGCGGGATATCTGCCCGAGCACCCCCTCGGCCCCTACCTGGCTGTCGCCGGGGACGGGAGCTGCGCAGCCTGGCGCGCCGACCTGGGCGCGCGCGAGGTCTTCCTGGCCCGCGTGCAAGCCCAACCCACCGAGGTGCAGATCACGGGCGGCGCCTTCTTCGACGACACGATGAACGAGGTCGGCCTGCTCGGCTTCTACGACCCCGCGCGCCTTCACGCCACCGTCGGTGAGCGCGACACCACCGACCCCCTCGACTTCCTCGAGAACACCGACGTCTACGAGGTCACCCTCGACGCGACGGACACCCCCAGCTTCGCCAACCTGACGCGCACCTCCGGCGATGCCCAGGCTCCGTTCCTGGTCACCGGCACGATCGAGCCCAAGGCCATGCGCTGGGTCCCGGGGGCCGAACGCGTCCTGGTGCACGACGGCTCCGCCGAGCGCGTGCTCTCGATCGACCCCACCCAGCCGGGCCCGGCTCGGGTCTTGATCGGTCAGGTCAAGGACGTGGACTGGGTCGAGCAGGTCGAGGACGAGCTGCTGCTCTCCGTGCGGCGCGACTTCGGATCACGCCCGCGCGAGGTGCATCGTTTGAGCGCGAGCCTGGACGCTCCCTCGAGCTTCCTGACCGGGGGGCCCGACGACACGACGCAGTTCCTGCTCCCGACCCCCAGCGACGACGGCTGGCTCAGCTTCGTGCGCCGCGATCCTGGCGCCGCCGACCGCCTCCAGCGCTTCTTCGGGGGCTCCCTCGACACCCTGCCGCCCATGGGCGGCACCCTGATCCCGCCCATGGGAAGCGCGCCCGGTGGGGCGACCCTCCTGAACCTGCAAGCCGGGGCGGGCGCCGGGGCGGCCCTGCAGTGGACTCTCGCCGGCCCGACGCGGCGCCTGCGTACCCCCGCAGGCATCCCCGTACAGGTCCTGCCGGCGCGCTGACCCAGGAGCGGGACGAGCTGGAGTCTTTGGACTCCAGAGCAGGCGAGCCAGGCGAGCGAAGACCCGATGAAGGTCCTGGAGAACGCAAGTGCTCGCCCGCGACAATCCTTCCCTCACTCGGCTACTCCACGTCAGCGACGACCTCAAGCAGGGGGCGACTCAGGACTTCAGCGACATGCTGCGCCTGGCCAGCAGCTTCCTGGGAGTCGAGTCCGGCGTGCTCATGCACCTCGACGACGAGGACTTCGTGGTCGAGTTCGAGTGCGGCACTCGCATCCAGACCGACGCCGGAGTCCACGGGCCCTACCCGGCACTCGCCCTCTCCTCGATGGAGATCGTCGCCGTCGACGAGCACGGGGTCGAGGGCCTCGACGCGGATCGGCTCCGGGAGAAGGGGGGTCCCGCGAGCTGTCTCGCGGCCCCGCTCGTCGTCGAAGCGCACCTGTACGGCGTCGTCAGCTTCGCATCGACCCAGGTGCGTGAGCTCGACTGGAGCAACAACGACCGCTCCCTGGTGCGCATGTTCGCACGCTGGATCGAGAGCTCGATCCACCTCAGCCTCGTCGCCGAACGGCACGACCGGACCCTGGCCGAGCTCGACGCCGCTACCCGCGCGTTGAGCCATCGCAACGACGAGCTCGAGCTCTTCTCGGCCGCGGCCTCCCACGACCTGCGCTCGCCCCTGCGGCGTGTGCACATGCTGCTCAGCTTCGCGCGCGACGATCACCCGGACGCCCCTCCCAAGCTGCTCGAGCGCCTGGACCAGATCGCCGCGATCATCAGCGATGCGGACGAGGTCACGAAGGACTTCCTCGAGTACGCACGGGCTTCCTCGGCCCTCTCCGGACATGCGCCGGTCGACCTGGCCCAGCTGCTGCGCTCGATCCAGGCGGCC
>JAJFFA010000907.1 GCA_021776885.1 Planctomycetota bacterium | reverse complement strand
CCGGACCTGGTGATCCGCACGGCGGGGGAGATGCGCATCTCGAACTTCCTCCTGTGGCAGATCTCCTACGCCGAGCTCTATGTGACCGAGCTCTGCTGGCCGGACTTCCGGCGTGAGCAGCTCCTGGAGGCCCTGCGCTGCTACGCCGGGCGCAAGCGCAAGTACGGCGGGCTGCTCGGAGAGGAGCCCTCGGTCTCCTCCCCGGGGTCTTCGCGCAACTCGGCGTGAGCAGCGCCGAGGAACCGAGCAAGGCCGCGAAGATTCTGCGGCGCACGCGCGTCGGAGGAGGTCTGACCCTGTGCGTGGTCGCGCTGCTCTGGCTCGCGGCCAAGCCCTGGGGGGACACCCTGGTCCTGATCGCGGGCAGCGTGATCTCCGCCGGCGTGCTGCTCGAGGCGCAGCGCATGGGGCTCTTCCCCCCCGGCGCCCGGCGCGTCGCCGCCTGGTGCGCCCTGGCCTGCACCGTGGCCATGCCCTGGTTGGTTCAGGTGCGCGAGTGGTCGCCGAGCTACGCCGCCTACCGTCACGCGCTCTTCCCCCTGACCAGCCTGGCGGCCTGCGCGCTCTGGGCCCTGGTCGGGAGCGCCGGGGGCGGCCTCGATCCGCGCTGGAAGCGGGTCTGGCCCCTGCTGCTCGTGTGGATCGTGCTGCCGATGCCCTGGCTCTTCTCGGTGCGCGTGGCCTGGGGCGCCCAGGGCCTGGTGGCCCTCGCCCTCTTGAGCAAGATCGGCGACGTGGCCGGCTACTACTTCGGAAACGCCCTGGGCAAGCACCGACCCTTCCCGAGCATCTCCCCGGGCAAGACCACCGAGGGCTGCCTGGCCTCCCTGCTGGCTGGAGCCGCGACCGGGGCGCTCCTGGCGCACCAGGGCCTGTTCGGCGCCAGCCCGCGCTTCGGCCTGCTCTCGGGGCTGGCCATCGGGGCCAGCATCAATCTGGCGGCGCAGGCCGGCGATCTGTTCGAGAGCTGGGTCAAGCGCCGCGCTCAGGTGAAGGACTCGGGCACGGCCTTCGGGCCCTCAGGCGGCCTGATGGACCTGGTCGACAGCCTGCTCTTCTCGGTGCCGGCTGCCCTCGTCACCTGGCCCCTCTTGCTCGTCCTACCCTGACCCTTCCGGCTGTTCGTTGACGGCACGTGCCCCCGCGGCGATGCTGACCCTGCCTTGATCGAGATCACGATTCCCCTGCGCTCCCACGACGAAGCGGTCTTCGTTCTCGGGCCCTACGACCGCTTCGCCAAGCTGCTGCAGCGCGAGCTGACCGTCGAGCTGGTTCCACGCCAGGGCAACCTGGTCCTCAAGGGTGAGGAGGACGACGTGGCCGAGGCGCGCACGCGCGTCGAGCACGTGCTCGGCAAGCTGCGCAAGGGCCGCGACCTGGGCGTGCGCGAGATCGAAGCGATCCTGGCCGGCCGCCCGCCGAAGTCGAGCCCGACGAAGCCCGTGCGCAGCGACGGGGGAGCGCGCGCCGGGGCGCAGCGCAACAGCACCTCGACGCGCCCTGGCCGCATGCACGCGGTCGAGCCGCGCAACGAGGTCCAGCGCCGCTACCTCGACTTGATCGAGAAGAACGCCCTCGCCTTCGGCTCGGGGGTCGCGGGGACCGGCAAGACCTACCTGGCGGTGTACGCTGCGGTGCAGGCCCTGCGCCGTGGGCAGGTGCGGCGCCTGGTGATCACGCGTCCCGTGGTCGAGGCCGGGGAGAAGCTCGGCTTCCTGCCCGGCGATCTGCAGGCCAAGCTCAATCCCTACATGCGCCCGATCTACGACGCGCTCTTCGAGCTGGTCGACGGGGACGAGCTGGCGCGGCTCGAAGAGGGCGGGGTGATCGAGGTCGCGCCCCTGGCGTACATGCGCGGGCGCACCCTCTCCAACGCCTTCGTCATCCTCGACGAGGGCCAGAACACGACCATCGGCCAGATGAAGATGTTCCTGACCCGCATGGGTGAGGGCTCGCGCATGGTGGTCACGGGCGATCCGAGCCAGAACGACCTGCCCTCGGGTACGCGCAGTGGCCTGGTGGACGCGCTGCAGCGTCTGCGCGGGTTCGAGGGCATCGGCATGGTCGAGTTCAGCCCCGACGAGGTCGTGCGGCACCCGCTGGTGGCCCAGATCGTGCGTGCCTACCAGGCGCCGTCGCGGGTCAGCCGCGACGAGGCGGGACCGGTCGCCGAAGCGCCGTGAAGGTCCAGGTCGAGCGCGCCATCGAGACCGCGCTGCTGACCGACGCCGAGATCGAGCGCAACGTCCTGGCCGCCCTGGCCCACGGTGGGCGCCCGGACCTGGCCGTTCAGGTGGTCCTGGTGGACGACAGCACCCTGGCGGACCTGCACGCCCGCTTCCTGGGGGACGCGTCCCCGACCGACGTGATGGCCTTCGACCTGGGCCAGGAGGGGGAGGGCCCGGAGGCGGAGATCTACGCCAGCGTCGAGTGCGCCGAGCGCGTGGCGCGCCAGCGTGGCGTGCCGCCCGCCCGCGAGCTGGCCCTGTACCTGGTCCACGGCAGCCTGCACCTGTGTGGGCACGACGACCATGGGGACGAGGAGCGCGCGCGCATGCGCGCGGCGGAGCGCAGCGTGCTCGACGGGCTGGGCTGGGCGCCGGACCTGGCACCGCACGACGAGTGAGCGCGTGTCCGAGGGACGCGAAGACCCCCTTCGGCCCAAAAAAAGTCCAATAAACCGGGCAAGCGCGGCGCCGTTCGAGCCGTTGTCGAGAATCTCGAATCCTGCGCGCATTCGGGCAATGCCCCGCGAGTACGCCTGCGTGCAGGCGCGCGCAGCGCTTCGTGCGCGGCGCAACGTGCGCACAACCCGTTGAACCTTCCTGGCGTGCGGGTGTATTCCTGCCCTCGTTCCATGCTTCTCGTCCCACGTGGGGCGCGCAGCGAATCCCTGCGGAACGTTGTGGGCAAGACAGCCGACCTCACTGCCAAAGAACGTCCGACCCCGGACCCTCGAGGAAGACCCTCGGCGGAGGGGATGGCAACGCTTTGGGACGAGTACTTCGGAGCCCCGGGGGACAACACCCGCAACCGTCTGGTCGAGGCCTACCAGGGGCTCGTGCGGGACGTGGTTCGGCGCTTCGGCTCGCGCCTGCCGCGCAGCGTGGACCGCGACGACCTGCAGACGGCGGGCAACGTCGGGCTGATCTCGGCCATCGAGGGCTTCGACCCGACCCGCGGCGTGCGCTTCGAGTCCTACTGCGAGCTGCGCGTACGCGGCGCCCTGCTCGACGAGCTGCGCACCCAGGACTGGCTGCCACGCCCCTGGCGCCATCGGATCGAGAAGCAGAAGCGCGTCTCGGCCGCCCTGCGCGCCGAGCTGGGTCGACCGCCCTCCGATGACGAGGTCGCAGAGGCCCTGGGGCTCTCCCTCGATGTCTACCAGCAGACCTTCGGCATGGGCCTGCCCACTGCGCCCACGGGCTCGATGGCCCTCGACGGCAGCGACGAGGACGCAGCCCCGGTGCTCGATGTCGTCCCCGACACCCACAGCGAAGAGGTCGGCGCCCAGTTCACCCGCGACGAGCTCCTGACCCTGGTGGCCCAGCGCCTGACCGAGCAGGAGTACCGCATCGTCTACCTGAAGTACTGGGAGGAGCTGCCCATGCGCGAGATCGGTCAGCTCACAGGGCTCTCCGAGTCGCGCGTCTGCAAGATCCACGCGCGTCTGATCGAGCGCCTGCAGGACCGCTTCCGGGTCAACGTCCCCGAGCAGTAGAGCCGACCGTCCGAGACCGACCCTTCGGTCGTCCCGCGGCCCTCGAGTCAGGGGAAGAAGAGAGAGCATGGGGCGCGGGGCCCCATGCTCTCTGTCGAATCCGGAACGGGTCCAGCCGAGGCCAGTCCCGCGATCGCGGCGAATCAGCGTTGCTGAGACACTCCCCCAAGCGATCTGTCGGGCCCCACGAGGGGGCTCGAACACCGGTTGCGCCAGGTGCGGGCTGTCCCCACAGACCCACGATCGGCGCCGACGAGGGCTACGAATCCCGTCCCCACAGGAACGCAGTCCCCTCTCCTCCTTCGCGGCGCGGCCGGAATCCCCAAACCGGTGACGCACCGTGCCTCGAACGACCGTGAGGCCGCCCGAGAGCGCTCTTCCATCCATCTGCCCAGGGGCGAGCCGGAAGCGACACGGAGGACGCGGGAGCGAGTGCTCTCGCGTCGGGTCGTGGCTTCGGGGTGGGCTCGCACTGGTCTTCTCCGGGGGTCGCTCGGAGGTCCGCTGGTGGGAGCGTTCCTTCGGGGGGAGCACTCTCACCGGGGGGGCGAGCGGTGGCTCCGGTGCTCGGCGCCAGGCCGGTCACGAAGGAGCGAGGGAGAGTACATTCGAAATCGCAATGAGGCAAACCGCAGGGCCGGATTCCTGGCTGAAGATTCTTCCTGGCGGCGTAACGCGCTGGAGTGGCGCCGCTTGTCCACGCCGCCCCGTGCTCGCTCGTGTGCAGGTTCGCGCGCACGCCCCTCGAGCGCGAAAGCACTTCCACCCGGGCCCCGCGGCGCGGGCTGAACCGGAAACAAACACGCACGCCCGGGGCGAAAGGAATGCCCGGCGAGCGGGGTGTGGCGCAGCGCGGCGGGCCCGGGCAACCTGGCGTTCATGCACTCGACTCTGCGCCGCTCCGTTCTGGCCGTGCTCACCGCCCCCCTGGCCCTCTCCTCCGCCGCGACGTCGTCCGCGGACGAGGCAGGGGAGGCGCCGCGACTCGTGGTCCTCGTGGCCATCGACCAGATGATCCCCGAGCAGCTGACGCGCCTCGAGCCCTGGCTCGAGGGCGGACTCGGACGCTTCGCGCGCGAGGGCCACGTGTTCACCCGGGCGCGTCTGGGCTACGCGCGCACCGAGACCGGCCCCGGGCACACCACCTTCGCCTCCGGGGTCCAGCCCTGGACCCACGGAGTGGTGGGCAACTCGTTCTTCGACCGCGAAGCCCAGAACGACACCTACTGCGTGCGCGACACGGACGCGCGCATCCTGCGCGCCGAGGGGCCGGCTGCGGACGGGCTCGATGCCGTCTCGCCACGCAACATTCGCGTCCCGTCCCTGGGCGACCACGTGCTCGCCGCGCGGCCCGGGGCCCGGATCGTCTCCATCGCGGGCAAGGACCGCGCCGCGGTGGGCATGGGCGGCCAGTCCCCCGAGGTGGCCCTGTGGTGGGATCGTCGGGGGGGCGGCTTCGTCACCTCGAACCACTACGTCGAAGCCCTGCCCGACTGGGTCCAGGCCTGGAACGAGGGCTGGGTCGAGCGCGTCGCGGGCCGCGTCTGGGAGCCGTCGTTCGCGGGTGAGCTGACGGGCTCGGGGACGGACCTCGACCAGCGCCCCGGGGAGCGCGCCTTCTTCGGCCGCACGACGTTCCCCTACACCCTGCCCGAGATCGACCCGGACGCGGGCGACCGCGCCCTGGCCGGACTGGCCTCCGCCACCTTCGCCACGCCCTGGATGGACGGCTTCGTGGTCGACCTGGCCCGGGCTGCCATCGAGGCGCGCGGGCTCGGGGCGGACGAGGTCACGGACGTCCTCGCCCTGGGGCTCTCCGCCTGCGACGTCGTGGGCCACAGCTTCGGTCCCTACAGCCACGAGGTGACCGACGTCCTGCTGCGCGCGGACCGGGCCCTGGGGGAGCTCTTCGCGCTGCTCGACGAGCGCGTGGGAGAGGGCCGCTGGGTGGCCTGCCTGAGCGCGGACCACGGCGTGCTCGAGCTGCCGGAGACCCTGCAGCGCCAGCAGCTCGGTGGCGCTCGCATCGACCGCGAGGGGATCGGCGCCCTGGTCGCGGAGGGGCGTACGGCGCTCGAGGACGTCTTTGGTACCCATTTCGAGCTGGGGTACCGCTCCGGCGGGCTGTGCCTCGATGCCGACGCCCTGGCCCAGGCCGACGTCGATCCGGCAGAGGTGCGCGAGCTGATCAAGGAGCTGGTGCTGACCCAGCCCTGGGTCGAGGCTGCCTACACCTACGACGAGCTGCTCGAGACCTATGAGGCGCGCGGGGCGGGGGAGACGGACTCCTGGCGCCTGCTCTGGGCGCGCTCCTTCGTGCCGGACCGCGCCGCGGACGTGGCAGTGCAAACCCGCCCCTGGCACCTGCTCGGTGGCAGCGGAGGGACGAGCCATGGCTCGCCCTACATCTACGACCGACGGGTGCCCCTGGCCTTCCTGGGGCCGGGCTTCGAGGCGCGCACCAGCGCGGACGTGGTCGACATCGTCGATGCGCTCCCGACGCTGCTCGACGCCCTGGGCCTGAGCCCGGCGTCCGAGCTCGAGGGGCGCGTGCTGCGCTAGTTTGCTAGCTGCTGGCCGCGCGCCCTGCTTCGAAGGCGCGCAGCAGGTCGTCCAGGATCGCCGGGAACTCTTCGAGCTGCACCATGTTCGGACCGTCCGAGGGCGAGCTGTCCGGGTCGGGGTGGACCTCGAAGAAGAAGCCGTCCACGTTGCCCGTGGCGGCTGCGGCGCGGGACAGGGCCGGCACCAGGGTGCGGTCGCCGCCGGTGCGCTCACCCAGGCCTCCGGGCTGTTGCACCGAGTGGGTGGCGTCGAAGACCACCGGGGCGCCGATGGCGCGCAGGTGGGCCAGGCCGGTCATGTCGACCACCAGGCGCCCGTAGCCGAAGCTCGAGCCGCGCTCGGTGACGAGGACACCCTTTCCGCCGCTGTCCGTGATCTTCTTGACCACGTGCTGCATGTCCCAGGGGGCGAGGAACTGGCCCTTCTTGACGTTGACCAGGCAGTCCGTGCGGGCGGCCGCGATCAGCAGGTCCGTCTGCCGGCAGAGGAAGGCCGGGATCTGCAGCACGTCGACCACCTCGGCCGCGGCGGCGCACTGCTCCGGCACGTGCACGTCGGTCAAGACCGGGATCTCGAGCTCCTGCTTGATCGCGGCGAGCCACTCGAGCCCGAGCTCCGGGCCCGGGCCGCGCCCCGAACCGAGGCTCGAGCGGTTGGCCTTGTCGAAGCTGGCCTTGAAGGCGAAGGCCAGGTCGCGCTCGGCGAAGAGCTCGCGCAGCCGGCCCGCGATCTCGAAGGCCAGGTCGCGGGATTCGAGGACGCAGGGGCCTGCGAAGAAGAAGGGCTTCCGCGCGCCGGGGGAGATGGGCCGGTCGCCGAGGCGCAGGGGGCTGCTTTGGGTCATGGAACCAGGAGTTGGTGGTGCTCGCCGGTGACCTCGAGCTCGAGCGGCGTCGTGCCCCCGAAGTCCCCGTCCACCTCGTAGGGTATCGCCTCGTCCGCCTCGACACGCACGTGGGCGGCCAGGACCCGGCGCGAGGAACCCCCAGGCAGGCTGGACACGATCCCGCGCAGGCACTGCAGGCCCAGGGCCAGGCGCGAGCCCTTCTCGAACAGGAAGACCTCGAACAGACCGTCGTCCAGCTTGCGCCCACGGTCGAGCGTGATCAGGCCGCCGTAGGCGATGGCGTTGCTGATCAGGACCCAGGGGTACTCGCCGGCGACGCGCTCGCCGTCGATCCAGACGCGCAGGCGCGGCGGCTTCCAGCTCCACAGGCTGCTCGCGATGGCTCGCGCCCAGGTGAACTTGGTGATCGGGCCGCGCCGGATCTGCGCCAGGCGCTCGACGATCGCGCCGTCGAAGCCGACTCCGGTGACGAGGAAGCATGTGCGCTCGCCGACGCGGGCCGTGTCGAGGGCGATGCTGCGGCCAGCCTGGATCATCTCGAGGGTTCCCGCGACTCGACGCGGGATGCCCAGGTCGACGGAGAGCACGTTGGCCGTGCCCATGGGCAGGACCGCCAGGGGGGTGGAGCCAGGTAGGGCCCCGAGGACCTCGCCGATGGTCCCGTCGCCTCCGACGGCGACGACCAGCTCGGGCATGGCCTGCGCCTGGCTCACCTCCCGCAGGCGCCGGGCGCCGTCGCCGGCGGCCACGGTCAGGTAGACCTCCGTCTCGATCCCCAGGGCCTGCAGGCCGGCCCCGAGCTCGCGCGCGGCCGCCGCACCGCGTCCTCGGCCCGCGATGGGGTTGGCGACGACCAGGGCGCTACGGAAGGTGTGGCGGGCGGGCACGGGGTTCGTCCGGGGAGCCGGTTAGCGGCCATCCGCTAGCCGCTAGAGTAGGAGCGATGCACGACCCTCTCCAGCCGGGAAGCGCGGGAACCCTGGTCCTGGGGGGCACGGGCTTCCTGGGGGCGTGGGTCGTCGCCGCGGCCGTGACGCGCGCAGGCGCGACGGCCACCTTCGCGGACCCCTACGGAGCGCCCGTGGTCGGTGTCGGGCGCGAGCCCGCCCTCGCGCCGCGCTTCGCCCAGCCCCGGGACGCTGCCCTGTGGCGCGCCCAGGACCTCCTGGGCGAGGGCGCGCTCGAGGCCCTCCTGGAGGAGACGGGAGCGGCCCACGTCGTGCACTGCGCCGCCCTGTCGCGGGTGGGGGACTGCGCCGCGGACGAGGCGCTCGCGCGACGCATGAACGCGGACCTGCCGGGGCAGCTCGCCGCCGCCTGCGCGGCGCGCGGCGTGCGTCTGCTGCACGTCTCCACCGACCTGGTCTTCGGAGCCCAGGAGG
>JAJFFA010000906.1 GCA_021776885.1 Planctomycetota bacterium | reverse complement strand
TGCTCGACCTGCGCGGCAACGGCGGCGGCACCGACATGTACGGCGCCCAGCTCGTGGGCTGCTTCGCCCCCGGCGAGTTCCGCTACTTCGAGCGCATCGAGGTCACCGAGGGCTCCGACCTCGACGTCCCGGGCGACGTGCGCGTCGACGCAGAGGGCCGGCGCCTGCACCTCCTGCACCAGGGCCTGCAGCCCCAGCAGCCGGCCCGCGCCGCGTACCTGGGCGACTTGTGTGTGCTGATCGACGGCGGCACCTTCTCCACCGCCGCCGACGTGGCCAGCGTCCTGGCGCGCCTCGAGCGCGGCACCTTCCTCGGTCTCGAATCGGGCGGAGGCTACGACGGCAACACCAGCGGCAGCTCGCGCTCCATCGTCCTGGAGCACTCGGGCTTCAACGCCTCGATCCCCATGGCCAAGTACACCACCGCCTTCGAGGACCCCGCCATGGCCGGCCGTGGCGCCCCGGTGCAGGTCGAGCTCGAGCCCACGGTCGAGGACCTGCTGGCCGGGCGCGACCCGGTGCTGGAGGCGGCCGTCGCCCGGCTACTGCACGACGGCTGACGGTTTTTCGGCCGCGAGCCGTCCCACCCCCGCGCTCGGCGGTGCAGGCTGGGTGAGCCCATGGCCAGCCCCGATCGACAGCCCGACTTCGAAGAACTGAGCGCCAGCCTCGACTGGCTGCGGGGCCTCGCGCGGCGCCTGACAGGGGACGTCGACGCCGCCGATGACCTGGCCCAGGAGGCCCTGATGGAGGGCGTCGTGGCCCTCGCCGCCAGCCCCGTGCGGACGCCGGCCTTCGGAGCCCACGGCGGGCTGCGCGGCTGGCTGGCCGCCCGCCTGCGCAACCGCGCCTTCGTGCGCGCCCGGGGCGAGGCCCGCCGGCGCTCACGGGAAGCGCACTACGCCCGACCCGAGGGGCAGGCCTCGACCCTCGAGGTGGTCGAGCGCGCCGCCCTCTCGCGGCGCCTGATCGAGGCCGTCCTGGCCCTGGACGAGCCCTACCGCTCCGCCGTCCTCCTGCGCCACGTCGACGGCCTCGACTCGACCCGCATCGCGCGCCGCACCGGCGTCACTCCGGCCGCCGCGCGCAAGCGCGTGGCCCGCGGCCTCGCGGCCCTGCGCCAGCGCCTCGACGGCGAGCGCGGAGGCCTGGCCGCCCTGCTGCCCCTGGCCCGCGACCCCCGGGTCTCGCCCGCGCCGCTCCTGCCCACCCTCTCCCCGTCCCTGACCGGAAGTGCCCTCGTGACGAAATCCAGCATGAGCGTTCCCCTGGCCCTCGGCCTGATCGTCAGCGGCGGGCTGATCGCCGCCGTCGCCCTGAACCGCGCCACGGGCGAGGAGACGGCCGCGGCGCAGGCGCAAGTCGTCGCGAACCCGCCGGCCCCGAGCTCAGCGGGACTCGCGGGCGCCGAGCCGGAGAGCGTCGCCCCGGCGGCCGCTCCGGAACCCATCGAAGCCCCGCTCCCGGGGGCGCCCGCCGGCAACGGGGAGGCGCTCGGCACCGCGGCCGAGTCGGACGAGCTGGCCCGGCTCGAGAGCATCGGCGAGACCTTCCTGACCGCGACCCCGGACTTCGACGGCCTCGGGCGCCTCGTCGCGCAGCTGGGCCAGGACGCGCGCGTCGTGGAGGGCAGCGTCGCGACGGACCGCGACGGGATCGTGCACGGCAAGCTGTGGATCGAGGCCCTCGGCGTCGAGGGCAGCTTCTCGATCCTCGACCCGAATCGCGCGAACGATTACTTCGTCTCGATCCCGACCGGCTACACGGGCGACTCGCAGCTTCCGCTCATCAGCCGCGACCTGTCCCTGGGTCTCTCGGCGGACTCGGTCGGGACGCGCCAGGGCTCGATCCACATGCAGTTCCACCCGGACACGCGCCAGGACCCCCGCGACAGCCTCGCGGCCGGCGTCGAGCAACACGTCGGCTGGCACATGCTCTCCTCGGCCAACGGCAGCCACGCCAGCCCCATCGCCGTGTCCCACGCCGCCGACGTCCCGGGCGGCTGGATCATCGGCCGGCCCTCCCAGCTCGAGCCCCTCGGCTTCCCGGGCGCCTTCGACCTCGCGCCCTACGACCCCTGGCTGGCTCTGCTCGAGCCCTGGATGCCGAAGGACTGAGCCGGTGCGGGCTATGAAACCGTGCGGGCCAACGCGCGGTAGGTGTTCAGGTTGGCTTCGAGGGTGGCTTCGAGGGGTTCGCCGTAGCCGCCGCCCAGGGTCAGGGTCAGGGGCACGCCGTGCTGGCGGGCGCGCTCGAACACGCGCCGGTCGCGCTCGAACAGACCGGCGTGGGTCAGGGACAGGCGGCCGAGGCGGTCCTCGGCCAGGGGGTCGACGCCGGCCTGGTACAGGACGAGCTCGGGGCGCGCCCCGTCGAAGCCCACGGCCAGGGCCTGGTCCACGGCGCCGAGGTACGCGTCGTCCTGCGTGCCGTCGGGCAGGGCCAGGTCGAGGTCGCTGGCCTGCTTGCGGCCGGGGAAGTTCCTGGCGCCGTGGATCGAGACCGTGAACACGCGCTCGTCGCCGGCGAAGATCGCGGCCGTG
>JAJFFA010000905.1 GCA_021776885.1 Planctomycetota bacterium | reverse complement strand
GCCGATGGAGAGGCGGTCGCCCACGGCCAGCTCGAGGCCGCTGGCCAGCTCCGGCGCGATCCAGACCTCGTCGGGGGCCAGGTCGGCGGCGCCCGCCGGGCCGGCGTCCGCGGGCTCGAGCTCGAGGGTTCCGTAGAAGGGATAGCCGGCGGCGACGACCTTGAGCTCGACCAGGCGGCTCGGGCCGTTCGTGTTCGGCGGGCCCGCCGCGCCCGTCTCATCGAGTACGCCGCCAGCGTCGGCCTCGGTGTCGCGCGCGAGGCGCGACGCCATCGCGGCCAGCTCGCGCACGTCGGCGCGCTCGTGCTCGCGCTCGGCGAAGAAGGCGTCCAGCTCCGGGGGCAGGGGGCGGCGCGCGGTGACGCGCACGTCCGCGGCGAGCAGAGTGCGCGACTCGCCGCGCACGCCGCTCTCGATCGAGGCGACGGAGGCGGCGATGCCGACGACGGCCGCGACGCCCAGGGCCAGGCAGCCGACGAAGAAGACGAGCCGACCGCGGGAGGCGCGGGACTCGGTGCGCACGGCCCGCAGCAGGGCGGACCAGGGGGCGCGCGGCACGTGCGGGGGAGGCGGGGTCACGGTGCGGCGTCCAGCGCGGCCGTGGGCGCCGGGCCTTCCTCGCGCTCGATGCGACCGCCCGCGAGGTGCACGCGGCGTCCCGCGCAGGCGGCGACCTCGACGTCGTGGGTGACGAGGACCAGGGTGGTGCCCTCGCGCTCGCGCATCGCGAGCAGCAGCTCGAGGATGCGGGCGCCGGTGGCGCGGTCGAGGTTGCCGGTGGGTTCGTCGGCGAAGAGCACCCGCGGGCGGGGGGCGAAGGCCCGCGCCAGGGCCACGCGCTGCTGCTCGCCCCCCGAGAGCTGGGTCGGGTAGTGGTGGGCGCGCTCGTCCAGGCCGACCTCCGCCAGGACCTGGGTCGTGCGCTGCGCCGCGCCGTCGAAGCCGATCAGCTCGAGGGGCAGCTGGACGTTCTCGCGCGCCGTGAGGTTGCCCAGGAGCTGGAACGACTGGCAGACGAAGCCGACGCGGCCGCGGCGCAGGAGGGCGAGCTGGTCCTCGCTCAGGTTCTCGAGGGCCTGACCCTCGAGGCGCACGCTGCCGCGGGTGGGGCGGTCGAGGCCGGCCATCAGGCCGAGGAGCGTGGACTTGCCGCTGCCCGAGGGGCCCAGGATCGCGACCAGCTCGCCGGGCTGGATGGTGAGGTCGACGGCGTCGAGGATGGCGAGGGTGCGCTCGCCCGAGGGCAGGGACTTGCCCAGGCCGATGCACTCGAGGATGGGGGGAGGGGGCGAGGTCATGGGCCGCAGAGGGTAGTGTCTTTCGCGGCCGGCTTTTCGGGCGAAGCGGGTTGCGGGATCGGAAGGCGAGGAGTTCAAGGGGAGAGAGGCCTCCTGCGCCCATGATCCCCGAGGCGCCGTCTGTTGGCCCTCATGCCCCGGCTGAGAGCGCCTGCGGTCGGCGACGCCAACCTGGAATCGGTAAAGGCGATGATGCATGCCCTGCTCCTGGCTCTGTCCGCTCTTGCCATGCCAAGCCCGGAGATCGTCTGGCGTTCGAACCTGAGCGTCGCGCGGGTCGAGGCCCGGGAGCAGGGGCGCCCGCTGCTGGTGGTGCTGCGCTGCCCGCCGTGCAAGCAGTGTCTGACCTTCGACACCCGCGTGCAGGCGGCGGAGGGTGAGCTCGCGCCGCTCCTGGCGCGCTTCGTGACGGTGCGTCTGACCGATGCCGCGCAGCTTGATCTCGCGCTGCTCCCGGCGCCGGGCTTCCAGGACCTCGACCTCTCGTGGTGGGGCTGGATGCTCGATGCCCAGGGCGGGCTGGTGTCGGTCTTCGGGGGGCGCGACGAACACGGCGACGACACACGCATCTCGGTCGCGGCCTTCGCGGCGACCCTGCGGCGCGTGCTCGAGCATCTCGACGCTGCCCAGGTGACGGAGGCGGCCGCAGCGACCCCGGAGTCGCGCTTTCCGGCGGACCTCCCGGGCTACGCTTCGTGGGCCGACAAGAAGGGGCCAGAGTCGGACTCGTGCGTGCACTGCCACGAGGTGGCCGAGATCCTGCGCCAGCCGGCCCTCGACGCGGGAACCTTCGACAAGCAGCTCGACCTCCGAGTCTGGCCCTTCCCCGAGAACGTGGGCCTGACCCTCGAGCGCGACCACGGCCTGCGCGTGGAAGCGCTGCAGCCGGACTCGCCCGCCGCGCGCGCCGGGTTGCGTGTGGGAGACGAGCTGCTGCGGGCCGCGGGCCGGCGCCTGTTCGGGCAGACGGATCTGCGCGCGGCCCTGCATCGCTTGCCGCGCGGAGCGGGCGAGATCGAGCTGGCCTGGACCCGCGCAGGTGCGCCGCAGGCGGGCACCCTCGACCTGGCGCCGGGCTGGCGTGCGACGGTGCTCGACTGGCGCATGTCGGTCTCCCAGGGCAACGTGGGCGCGACGCCGGGCTTCTTTCCCTTGGCTCGGAACCCGGGCCGGCGCGCGGCCCTCGGTCTGGGACCGGAGGCCATGGCGGTCGAGCCGTACTTCGGTCGCAATGCGAGCGGCCCGGCCTGGGCCGCGGGGGTGCGCGGGGGCGACACGATCACCGCGGTGGGGGGCGAGGGGCCGAACCTGGCGGGGCGTGCGTTCCTGGTCTGGTTCCGACTGCGCTTCGAGCCGGGGGACCCGGTGGAGCTGGAGCTGCGCGGCCCCGGGGGCGAGCGGCGCCTTGTGACCCTGAACCTGAAGTAGGCGGCTCCGAGGGGGACCCCTTCCCGCCATCCGGCCCCCAACCACCCAGGGAGACCGGGGCGCGGGGGCGCGGGTTTCGGGTGCGGGTGGGAATCTCGAGGAAAGGCGTCACGATCGGTCCTGGCCCGGCACTCCAGGTGGCCGCCACCCCCGTCCGGCCCTTCCGATGCAACCCCTCGTCCCCTCTGACACCGCCGGCGCCGCCCGGCCCGCGCTGCACGCCGTGCTCGCCGATAGCGCCTGGGTGCGCCGGCTCGCGGCCGGGCTCCTGAGCGACGCGCACCTGGCGGAGGACGTGGCCCAGGAGGCCCTCGCCAGCGCTCTCGCGCGACCGCCGGCCTTCTTCCAGGACAGCGGGCGCCTGCGGGCCTGGCTGGCCGGGGTGACGCGGCGCATGGCCCTCAAGGCGGCCGTGCGCGAGCGGGGGCGCCGCGAGCGCCCGGACGCCAGCGCCCTCGACCTCGCCCCCGGGGCGGAGGATCCCGGCGGGGTCGAGCGCCTGAAGCTCCACCGACGCCTCACCGACGCCGTGCTCGAGCTCGACGAGCCCTACCGCGACGTCGTCGTCGCGCGCTACTTCGACGGCCTGGCTCCGCGCGACATCGCGCGCCGCGACGGACTCTCGTCCGAGGTCGTGCGCACACGCCTCAGCCGCGGCCTCGCCCGCCTGCGCGCGCGCCTCGAGCGCGAGTGTACCGACCAGGACGGACACTGGAGCGCGCCCGTCTTCGCCCTCGTCCTCAGCCACGACGTTCCGCGCATCACGCGCCTCGGTCTGGAGCTCTCCATGCTGTCCACCCAGAAGATCTTCGCCGGCGTCTGCCTGGCTGGCGCCCTCGGCGCGGGCTGGATCGTCATGCGTCCGTCCGCCGAGCCCGCGACCGCTGCCGAGTCCCTGGCCACGGCCGCCGGCGGCGAACCCGCTTCCGTCGTCCCGGCGCCGCCCGCGGACGCGCAGGTCGAGCAGCCTGGGCCGGGGGAAGCGCGCCGCAGCGTCCCGAGTTCGACTCCGAGCGCCACTCCCGAGGCCGCCGCGTCCGCGTCCCTGGACCTGCGCGTGGTCGACGAGGCGGGGGAGGGCATCGCCGGCGCCCTGGCCCTCGCGCTTCTGGGGGGCGACGACTTCGCGAGCGCGCGCAGCGACGCCCGGGGGCGTGCGCGTCTCGACCTGCCCAGGCCTACAGCGACGCTGCGCC
>JAJFFA010000904.1 GCA_021776885.1 Planctomycetota bacterium | reverse complement strand
GTGATGCCCGAGCTCTCGAGGCTGGAGCCGGTGATGTCGTCCAGCGCGGCCTCGACGATCGAGCCGCCCGCCTCGTCCGAGGCGACGAAACGCAGGCGCATGTTCGCCGTGGGGGTGACGATGGCGTTGATGTGGAAGCGGTGCTGGATCCAGCCGCCCGCGGTGCCCGGTCCCGAGGGGCCGACCACCTCGACGCTGGTCCAGGTGCTGCCGTCGTCGGTCGAGATGTCGACCTCGAAGATGTCCGCGTTGGGCTCGGCGCCCTGGTCGTTGGAGTACCAGCGCCAGTAGGCGATCACCGGGTCCGTCAGGCCCGTGGCGTCGAAGCTGGGCGAGACCAGGGTCGTACGGCCCCCGTCCACGTCGTTCGTGCCCAGGCTGCCACCGGCGGGCTGCTGGCCCGTGATCCAGCACAGCGTGCCGCCCGGGGTGTGGTCGTCGCCCGGCTGGGCGGCCGTGGCCACGGGGTCGACCCGCTCCCAGACGCCGGTCGTGGCGTCGTCGCCCGCGGCGCCGGGGGCCCAGCCCTCGTTCGTGCCGCCCTCGAACTCGTTGAAGAAGAAGACCACCAGCTGACCGACGTTGAAGTCGAGCAGCGCGTTCGGCGCGGCGTCGGGGAAGGTCTCCGTGTTGGCCGCCGAGTCGCTGGCCGAGACGTAGTACTCGACGAAGGCCGGCGAGGTCTGGCCGGGGAGCTGGGCGCGCCACAGGTCGCCCGAGACGAAGCTCATCGGGATCTGCTGGAAGGCGCCGTCGTTGACACGGTAGAAGACCGTCGCGCTGGCGACGGGCGGGCTGGTGGGGGCGACGATGGTCGCGTCGACGGTGTAGGGGCCGGCCTCGCTGGGGGTGTCGGGCAGGTCGGTGACGTTCGAGATCTGGACCAGGGCCAGGCCCAGACCGGGCCAACCCTGGGTCACGAAGCCCGCGTCGATGTCCGAGTAGTTCGGCGTGCCGTTGTTGATGTTCCCGTCGTTGTCGTCGAGGGTCAGCCACTGGGCCTCGATCACCTCGCGGATGCCGGTCTGGTTGTAGGCGTTCATCCAGCCCAGGAAGAGGGCATTGGCGACCAGGTCGCCGGCCGAGTCCCCGAGGGTCGAGTTCAGGTTCTCGCGCACCTTCCAGGCGGCTCCGCCCCAGACCTCGCCGTCGGCGTGCACCTGGCCGTAGCAGCCGGGGTTCGCGTCACCGCAGAACTGACGCAGGTTGCGCCCGTCGCGGATGTGGCAGCCGGTGCCGCAGAAGTCCTGGCCGACGATGGGCTCGTCGAAGGTGTACATGGTCCAGACGTCGGCGTTGCCCTCGCCCATGCCGTCCGAGCCATTCCCGGTGCCGTACAGCACGTTCAGCCAGTGCCCGTACTCGTGGGAGACGACGGTCGAGTAGGCGGTGTTGACGCAGCCCGCGCCGGGCAGGAAGTAGTTGACCGAGACGCCGTTGAAGAACGCGTTGCAGGTGTCGTTCAGGTTGGTGTTCGAGACCGCCACGAAGTCCGCCGTCGAGTCCCCCGGGTCCGTACCGCGCACGAAGTCGCGCACCGTGCCGACGTGCAGGTAGGCGTTGGCCTGGGCCGTCACCTGGTCGCTGGCGGAGGGGTTGAGCAGGACGACGTTGGAGCCGCCGGGGGAGATCGAGGTGGTGACCGAGTGGTCGGCCCCGGCGCTGTTGCGCACGTCATTGAACGAGCCGATGTACTCGACCGTGACGTTGACGGCGGAGTTGCCCGGGACCGTGAACGCGCCGTTCACGTCCGCCAGGGTCGAGCCGCCCGGGTAGTTGACGCGCACGTAGGGCGCGGGCTGGGTCGTCTCGGGGTTCGAGCCGGTGTCGGGCGCGGTCCCGGGCGTCGCGCGGGTCTGCACCGTGCCCGTGACGTCGAAGTTGTGGATCAGGGACACGCTCGACAGCACGGCGCCGGTGTGGGCATCGATCGAGATGCGCTCGGCGATGGGGGCGAAGCCGCTCGGCTGCCAGGAGACGTCGAACTGCCAGGCCGGACGGACGACCAGCCCCGGCCCGTCGAGGGGCAGGTGCACCAGGCCCACGGGGCGCAGCTCTTCGGGCCGCAGCCCGTGCCGCGTGTCGAAGGAGCGCTCGGCGCTCGTGCGTGCGAAGCCCTGGGTCAGGGCGGGGGCCAGGGCCACGCTGGGCTGCTCGGGCAGCGCCGTCGACTGCACCGAGAGCAGCCGTCCGCCCGTGTCGAAGAGCACGTTGACCCAGCCGCCCTCGACCCGCGTACCGGCGATCTCCTGGCGCAGGCGCACGCTGACCTTGTCGACCCCGCCGGTCAGGCCCAGGGGCAGGAAGTGCACGCGGTCGTCGACGAGCTGCTCGCCCGGGATCGCGAACAGGCCCTCCGTGGCCGCGACGAAGTAGCGCGCGGACGCGAACCACTCACCCTCGTCGCGGGGCTCGACCAGGGCCGGGGCGGAGCCGCCGTACAGCATCTCGACCGTGCCGCGCAGCGGATCCAGGGCCAGACGCCAGGCGTCGCCCTGCTC
>JAJFFA010000903.1 GCA_021776885.1 Planctomycetota bacterium | reverse complement strand
AGGGGAATCTGGCTAGCGCGTTCTTGCAGAAGCCTCCTACGCTCGCTTGGTCGTCGGACACGACGAAGCTCGGATTCGGTCAACCAGCCAAGGAGGAGAACATCATGAAGAGGTTCATCAGCTCGTGCCTGTGGATCTTCGCTCTTGGGGGGCTCGCGTTCGCGAACCACCCCGTGCTCGTCGAGGGAGAATCGGACTTTGACGGAGACGGATTGATCGGAGTGGACGAGGACCTGGACGGCGATCGCGTCTTCGGAACGATCACGACTGCTCTGGCTGCGGACCTCGGCGCCGTCAACCAGAACGGGGCCGTTCGCATCGTCACTTCGGGGCGCTTCCCGGAAGTTCTCGTCATCACGGGAAGCAACGGGAACGTGACGCTCGAGGCTGCGCCCGGAGTGGACGCCAGCATTGACGCCGTGCTCGCCGGCTTCCCGGGCAACGTCGAGCGTCAAGACATGGCGGGCATTACCGTTGATGCGGGAGACAATCGCAGCATTATCCTCCGCAACCTCACCATTCGGAATTGGAGCACCGGAATCGTGGTGGAGGGTGATTCTCACCTCACGATCGACAACTGCCGCGTCGAGCAGAACTTGAACTATGGGATTCGCGTCCGAGGCAGCGCGCGAGTGGCCATCACCCACTGCCAGGTTATCGGTACCGGGTATCGGGTCGGAGCCGCCGGGAGTTCTCCCGACGCGGTCGTGCCGGATCCGGGCACGGGGATCCGTTTCGAGGGTTCTTCGAGAGGACTCCTGGCGAACACCGCCGCGACAGCAAACTTTGGCCGAGGCGTCTCCGGGCACGGAGTGCAGAAGATGAGCTTCCTCGACTTCGACAATCGCCGTGGCGGGAACTCCGGCGGCAATAACGATTGATCGAAAGAGCGACCGCTGGACAGAGCGCAGCCACACACCAACAGGAGAATGAGAAGAACTCGCTTTGCTCTCCTGTTCAGGCGTACTGGCTGCGTGATGGGTAGCTGCTCCGGAGGGTACCGAGGAGAGACAGGCCTTATCTGGCCAGCACGGGTTGCACCCAGGCCATCTCGAAGTCACCTTTCGCGTACGGGTCTGGATGCGGGCGCGAGGAGACGACGACCGCGCGGACGTACAGCTCGTCGCCCCGGAAGCTGTAGGAGGCGGGGTTCTCAACCGTGCGCGCAAGCTCGGCTCCGACCTCCGCGAGTCCTCCTTCGCCCACGCGCGTTCCGATGAAGCGGGTCGTGTAGTCCACACCCTCCTCGCGGCGGATGTCGATGACGTAGCGGTCGTCCCGGATGACGATCTCCTCGAGCATCACGCCGGATGAGGCGTAGAAGTCGCCGCGCCCCATGGCCTCGATGATCGCCCCAGCTTCGAGTGACGAGGCGCGGACCATGACCCAACCACGGCCGGGGACCGAGACTTCGCCACGGCTCCAGTGGCTGTGCGCATCGTCCGTCGCGACACCGTACAGGAGTCCCAGGCCCAGCTCCGTGAGGCGCAGGGTCAACGCGCGGTCCCACATCTCTTCGGTGGAGAGGTGCTCGGGGGCGCCGTGGCTAGCGACTCCGCGGTGGCCGTTGTAGACCTCGAAGAAGCGGTCCCCGATCACGGCCGCCACATCCTCCCATGTGAGGCCCCAGCCAAAGTTGGGATGATTGATGTGAGCGAGCACGGGGCGGCCGAGTCGCTGTCCCTGCTCGACGATGGCGTCCACCGATGCGTTCATGACCTTGCGGGCGGAGTCCCCGGTGGGGGGGACGATCAACTCGGCGAGGTTCAGGCCGTTGACGTGGACGGGAAGGCTGCGCCGAGGCTCGTCGGCTTCCACGAAGCTCGCGGTGACCTCCTCGCCCTGGATGAAGAGGAACTCGCCCGGGACTTCGAACCGGTCTCGCAGCTCATCGAGTGTTTGCAGCCGCATCTCGCGCACGCCCTCGCTCTCGCGCACCTCGACCCTCTCGTCGCCGAAGCGCTCGCGCATCGCGTCGACTCGCTCGGGCGTGAGGCGGCCGGTCGCCGTGATCGGGAACCACTTCTCTCCGACCGAGAGAATGTTGTGGTCGGAGAGCACGAGGAAATCGTAGCCATGCTCCTTGTACCAGGCGGCCGGTACTTCGGGGGCCGCGTCACCGTCGCTCCAGAGCGTGTGCGTATGCGTGTTGCCGCGCAACCAGCGCGGCTCCCCCTCCCCGGAAGCTCTCGAGGCGGAAACGACGATCCAGAGCAGGACAACTACGCTCACAAGCCCTCGGACATGTCCCATGCGCTTCCTCCATCGACGATCATCGGAACTCTAGGTGGCCGCCCATTGCCCCGCCGGCAAGCCCTGTCCAGCTCAGAAACCCAGAGCACGCTCTCCAGGGTCGCCGAGGTGACTGAGAGAGGATGGTAGCAGGGCCGCCTGGAGCTGGGCTAGCGCTTCGGCGGAGCGTCGGAGTTCCCTGGGTGGGCAGGTCATCGGAGCGGCGAGTATCCTGGGACATGTGGAAGCTCTCGCGCTCATCGAGCAAGTGGTTCGGATTCTTGCGTTCGCCATCGGCGGCGCTTGGGCAGCCTTCAAGGTCCGTGAGTTCCGAGAGTTCAAGCACTGGCTTCAGCTCGACGTCGACGCGCAGGTGCTCCCGCTCTCGAAGCCCGAGGTTGTTGAGACCCTCAGCTGGGATCGCTTCAAGTCCGGAGGGCAGCGGCGCCGACGCGTGGCGACGCCACAGACGCACGCGGTCGAAGTGAGGTTGACCCTGACGAACCGCGGCCGCACGCGCGTCAAGGTCTTCAACCTCCAGGTCGATCTCGCGAGCATGGGGAAACCGGGCTCGGCACGGTTCAGCGACGAGGATGGGCGGTTGAACCTCGTGACTCTCCACCGGAGCGGCAACCTCGTACCGGAGTTCTCCGTCGAGGGTCGCGCCACTGAGCTGACGTCGTATTTCTACGTTGAACCGCTGGTCGAGCAGGTCATCTCGTACACCTGCTTGATCTCCGAGCCCCGGGAGTTGTTGCGCGTCCAAGCCAGGTTCAGCCTGGCTCA
>JAJFFA010000902.1 GCA_021776885.1 Planctomycetota bacterium | reverse complement strand
AAAACGCCCGCCCCCGTCTGGAAGAACACCGTGAGCGTGTTGCTCGTGTTGTTCGCGGAGACGATGTCGACATCCCCGTCTCCGTCCAGGTCCGCCGCCGCCACGGAGTTGGCACCCTCAGTCATTCCCGCGCCGCCCAGGGTGAGCGAGGGCACGGGATCGAAGACCCCCGCTTCCGTCTGGAAGAACACGGTGACCGTACCGCCCGTGGGTGGATCCGGTGGCACGGCGACTCCTTGGTTCGCCGAGACGAGGTCGAGATCACCGTCCCCGTCCAGGTCCGCCGCCGCCATGGAATTGGGGCCATCGGTCGCCCCCGGGCCACCCAGGGACAAGGGCTCTCCGCCCAGACCCGAGAGGACCGGCTTGCCGCCGTCGTGCTCGGAGACGCTCACATCCGCGTCGCGTGCGCTGAGTCTCAGCAAAGCCGTTCCCTGCCCGCCCGGCAAGTCGCTGCTGTCCCAGACGAACGCGGCGCTGCGCGCAACGCCGGCCTCGAGTTCGAGCCGAGCGGGGGGCTGTGCGCGCCAGAGCTGGGGCGAGGAGCCGACTGACATGGGGGGGGCGAACGCGGCATCCACGGTCGCGACCCGGCACGTCGGGTCGTAGGCCACGATCTTGCGGCGCTGGACGAGGCCTCCGCCTGCGGCCAGGTCGTGCTCACGCTCCAGGACGAGCAGGCGCAGCTCGGCCTCGCCCGCCACGAGGCTGACCGCGCTCTCCGGGAGGTCGGCCGTGAGCAGGTCGACCGTGGTGCGGTCCAGTTCGAGTGCGCGCAGCTCCTTGGTGTCGTCGCCCGGGGCCTCGTCGGTGACCACGAGCAGGCGGACTCCGCGCTCGATGGCCAGGGCCTCCGGGTGCGGCAGGCCGGACGAAGCCGTCTGCAGCGTGTCGACGGCGAGCGTGTCAAGATCCAAAGAAATCAATCGGCCCTCTCCGGCGAAGTCGCGCTCGGCGAGATAGACGCGGTTCAGGTGCACCGGCTCGACCACCAGCCCCCAAGGCGTGGCGAGACCATCCAGGACGGTGATCATCGTCGACGCGAACGGGTCGGCATAGTTCAGCCGTACCAGCTCTTCGCCCAGGGTCGCGAGCGCCATCTCGGAACCGATGCTGGCCAGGCCGCGGATCGTGTCGCCGGGCAGCGGGCCAGGGCCATCGAAGATCGCAAGCACGTCGAGGGTGTCGAGATCGACGCGGCAGACGCGCACATTGAAATCATTGGAAGCGACCAGGAGCGCCGCGCCGCCGTGCTCCATCGTCATCGTGTCCGGCTCGCCGGCGCCATTCGCGAGTGCTGCGACTACGGCGCCTGTGGCGAGGTCGATCTCGCGCACCCGCCACGCCATGGCGCCCGCTCGATCGAGGACGTAGGCCGTCGTGGCGTCGCTCGTGGGCAGGACCGCGACGGGACCGTCCAGCGGATTGGCAGCCCAGGTCGCGGCCAGGGGCTCCGGGATCTTCGAGGCCCGCAAGAGCTCTAGCTCGTAGCCGTCGAGCGCGCCGGAGAGATCGTCGCCCGGCTGCGCAGCGTACTGCAAGAGGTGAGACTGGCTCGAGCCCAGCTCCGGCAGCTCGATCGTGTCGGTCCCGCCCGTCGGCTTGGCGAGCCCGCCGATAGGCATGGGGTAGCGGGTCGCGATGCGGAACTGTTCACGCAGAGCGGGGTCGCCCAGGATCTCCTCGACGAGCGCCTCGTCAGCGGGCAGATCCACGAACGCTTCGCCCTCCAGCGTCCACTGGAACACCAGGTCCAACGTGTCGCCTTCGGCGTCGCTCAGCGTGTAGGGCACCACGATGCCGCGGCGTCTGTCATCGCTCAGTGCGAACGAGATATCGTTGAGGGAGACCAGCGGCGGGTCGTTGTTGTCGACGCGCAAGAGGGAGCCACCCTCGACCTGGTGTCGCAGCGGCTCCTCGCCGGGATCCGCCGTGTCGACGGCTGTCGCGCGAACCTTCACTCCCGAGTCGAGCGGCCCGTACTGCCCGACGACGTCCCAATGGAAGGGCACCGTGGTGCCCGAAGGCGCGGCCACGAAGGGGGCGAGCTCCTGACCGAGGTCAGGCAGCGCTGTCTCCCACGAGCCTTCGGGAAACCCGTTCTGCGCGTCGGCATTGACCTCCACGCTGAGCGTGACAGTGTCGTCTGTGTCCGCGACGGTGAAGAGCATGCCGACGACGCCGATGACCTCGCTGGCCGGGAACGAGAACGGCGAGATCACCGGCGGGCTGTTGCCGACGCTGACGAGCCCGCTGGTCGTGGCGCTCGCTCCGGTGTCCAGCCTGACGCGCACGACGAGGCCGCCGACGAAGCCGCTGCCGAGGTCGTCCGCGAAAGCCCAGTCGAGCTCGTTGGCCGCGCCGTTCGCGGAGATGTTCACGTCGCCGGCGTCGAGCGTAGCGATCGGTACGAACCCGGTCCCGGCTTGGGGCTGGTACTCGATGTGCACCGTGCCGACCGTTTCGCCCGTCAGCGTGAACTCGATCTCGGCCGGCGAGTTGATCGAATCGCCGACCGTCACGTTGCTCACGGTCGTGACCGTCGTCGAGCCTCCCGAGTCCGAGGCGGCCCCGACGATGGCGGCCAGTCCGGCATTGCAGCCCGACAGAATCAAGGCGAGGAGCGGAACCGTGAGGCAGGTCGAAGGGGCACGCATGGGGATCGGGTCAACTTGGGGCAGCTGGAGTCGAAGGGAGTCCGATGGTTCGGCCGGGGCTCTAGGGCCTGTGGGCACCGTAGAAGATCGTGAGGTTGGCGCTGTTGCCGTTCCCGGAGACGATGTCGGCGTCTCCGTCGCCGTCCACGTCCACCGTGATTGCCGAAACCACGGCGTCCTTCACCGTCGTCGGCGCGCTGGACATGGAGAAGGTCGCGGGTTCGAAGACGCCCGCCCCCTTCCGCAAGAACGCGGTGACCGTGCCCGCGGGACCGAGTCCCGGTTCCATGGAACTGGGCTGATTCGCCGACACGAGGTCGAGGCTCCCATCCCCGTCCAAGTCCGCCGCCGTTACGCAGCGAGGGGCGTCGGCGGACGCTGGGAGGTCGAGCGTGAGGGAGGGCATGGAGTCGAAGACTCCCGGCTCTGTCTGGGAGAACACCGTGAGCGTGTTGCTGAATGCGTTCGCTGAGACGATGTCGACATCCCCGTCTCCATCCACATCCACCGTCGCGACGGAGAGGACGCCGTCGGTCGTCGCCGGACCACCCAGGATGAGCGCCGGCACGGGATCGAAGACCCCCGGCTCGGTCTGGAAGAACACCGTGATCGTGTCACTGCCGACGACGTGGCTCTCCGGGGGGTGTGGGTCTCCCTGGTCGAACCCGTTCGCGGAGACGAGATCGAGATCCCCGTCGCCATCCAGGTCGGAGGCCGTGACGAAGACGGCGCCCTCGGTCGTCCCCGAGCCGCCCAGGGTGAGCGAGGGCATAGGATCGAAGACGCCCGCCCCCGCCTGCAAGAAGACGGTCAGCGTGCCGGCGATCGCGTTGGCCGTGACGAGGTCGAGATCTCCGTCTCCGTCCAGGTCCACCGGCTCCACCGAGGAGACACCATCCGTCGCGAGTGGCCCGCCCAGCGTGAGCGAAGGCACGGGGTCGAAGACGCCAGGCTCGGTCTGGAAGAAGACGGTGAGCGTGTCGAGGCCCACGGAGATGACGGGGTCCTCGCCCTTCGGCGTGCCGCCGAAGCCGATGAACAGGTCGCGCCCATTCGCCGACACGAGGTCGACGTCCCCGTCTCCGTCGAGGTCCGCCGCCGCGACGTCGACAGCGCCCTCGGTCGTCGCCGCGTCGCCGAGGGTCAGCGAGGGCAAGGGATCGAAGGCTCCCGTCTGCGTCTGGAAGAACACCGTGACCGTGCCGACCCCGAAGTTGATTCCCAGGTTCGCCGAGGCGAGGTCGGTGTCCCCGTCGCCGTCGAGGTCCGCGGCCGCCACGCCGGCAGGGAACTGGCTCGTCGACCCGGTGCTCAGCGTTTGCGAGGGCTCGGGGCCGAACAACCCCGCCCCAGACTGGAAGAACACCGTGACCGTGTCGGTGAATTGCTGCCCCGAGACGATGTCGGCAGCCCCGTTCCCGTCCAGATCTGCCACCGCCACGGTCCAGACACCGTCGGTCGTCGCCTGACTGCCGAGGGTGAGCGTGGGCTCGACGTCGAACACCCCCGGCGACTCCTGGACGAACACCTTGAGCCTGTCGCCACCCGTGCTCGCCACGACGATATCGACATCCCCGTCCCCGTCCACGTCCCCCAGCGCCATGCCGGTGGGGAGTTCGCTAGTCGCCGGGCCGCCCAGGGTCAGCGAGGGAACAGGGCCGAAGACCCCCGCCCCGGTCTGGAAGAACACCGTGAGCGTGTTGTTGCCGCCATTCGCCGAGGCGAGGTCGAGATCCCCGTCTCCGTCCAAGTCCGCCGCCGCCACGGAGCCGACGGCATCG
>JAJFFA010000901.1 GCA_021776885.1 Planctomycetota bacterium | reverse complement strand
GTGATGCCCTCCAGCAGCACTCCCTCGTAGTCGGCGCGGGTCCAGACCGGCTCGGGGATCACGGCGCCCGCGACCGAGGGCACGCGTCGTGCGTTGCCGCGGTACACGCGCAGCCGGCTGTCGAGCAGGCCGGTCGGCTCGGCGTCCATCACGGGTGAGGCGGCCGACAGGGCGGGCAGGAGCGGGAGCAGGGCGCGGATCGCCGCGTGCAGGCGAGCGAACTCGTCGTCGCCCTGGAACGGGAGGTTCAGGTGGGCGCTCTGCAGATTGGCCCAGCCGTGACCGCGGCAGTCGAAGATGCGATCGAAGGTCGCGTACACCGGCCCGTTGTCCCAGGGCCAGAGGCGCATCTCGCGCTCGGGGTCCATCCACGGGTGCATGGCCCCGGGCATCAGGCGTGCGCCCAGGGGCTCGAGCAGGGCGTCGATGGCGCGCACGTCGGCCTGGAACGGAGCGGCGGCGGCGGCCAGGTCGGGGGTCGGTCCGTTGGTCTTGAGCTCGACCACGTGCAGCACGAGCTCGTTCGACCAGGCGATGGAGCCGTTCTCGTAGTCGCCCGTGCGCTCGCCGGCGGCAGCCTCCAGGAGCTGGTCACAGAGGGGGCGCACGTCGAGCGTCTCGGCGTCGACGATCATGTACTCGAGCTCGACGCCGAAGGCGTCGAACAGGTGCAGGGGGGCCTGGCTCACTTCGCTCTCCAAGGTCTACTCTCCGCTGCGCCGGCGCTCGATGCGCTCGGCGAACTCGGCCATGATCGCCTCGTACAGGCCGGCGCCGAGGACCTTGTCCTCGTAGCCCGCGTCGATGCTCGGGTTGTCGTTGACCTCGATCACGACGACGCGCTTGCCCGCCTGCTTCAGGTCGACCCCGAAGAGTCCGTCTCCCAGGGGCCGGGCCGCGTCGAGGGCCAGCTGCACCACGGCCCGGGGCGCGTCCTCGACGCGCAGGGTCTCGACCTTGCCCGAGGTCGCCTGTGTCCCCTCGTGCTTGATGATCTGCCAGTGCTTCTTGGCCATGAAGTAGCGGCACGCGTAGAGCGCCTTGCCGCCGAAGATGCCCACGCGCCAGTCGTAGTCCGTCGGCATGAAGCCCTGGGCGACGACCAGGGCCGACTCGGCCAGGAGCTCGTCCAGCATGGACTCGAGCTGCTCCTCGCTCTCGGCCTTCACCACCCCCACGGAGAAGGCGCTGTCGGGCTTCTTGAGCACGACGGGCAGGCCCAGGGTGCGGGCCACCTGGTCGCGGTTGCCCGCGTGCACGACCAGGGTCTCGGGCGTGGGGACCTTGAAGCGCGCCAGGTGCTCGGCCAGGAAGACCTTGTTGGTGCAGCGCACGATCGAGCGCGGCGAGTCGACGACGACCAGACCCTCGGCCTCGGCACGGCTCGCGAAGCGGTAGGTGTAGTGGTTGACGTAGGTCGTCGTGCGGATGAACAGGCCGTCGAACTCGCGCAGGCGGCCGTAGTCGTCGCGGGTGACGCGCTCCGTGGCCAGCCCCAGCTTGTGCGCGGCACGCTCGAAGCGCGCCAGGGCTCGCTCGTCGGAGGGCGGCTCGTGCTCGTCGGGGTCGACCAGGATCGCGATGTGCGCCCGCGGCATCTTGCGCTTGCGCGCCGACCAGCGGCGACCGGCGAAGTAGCTCGTGGCGGCCTCGACCAGGGCGTCGCGGTGAGCGGCGGGCACCTCCTTGGCGGGGATCGGCGCCAGGCCCGTGAGCTGCCACTCCTGCTTGCCCCTGCGCCGGAAGCGCGCGCGTAGCAGCGGGGCGGGGAACTGGTTGAAGAGCGCCGTGGCCAGGGTCTGGTAGCGCTTGGCCAGGGACGCGCCGAAGTAGACGCTGAGCACGAACTCGGCCGGACGCACCGGCGCGAGGGCGCGCTGGATCAGGGCCCGCAGCTCGTCCGAGACGAAGCGCACGATGCCCGGCGAGCGCAGGTCCTGGATCGTTGCGACCGAGGGCTTGGGCCGGTGGCCGCGTGCCTCTGCCAGCAACGAGACGTAGTGCCCGGTGCTCTGGTAGGCGTAGGACAGGCAGAGGTTGAGGACGACGACACCGCGACCGTCGTGGAAGGCTGGATCGGTCAGGTAGTCGTTGGCCGAGACCACGTCGACCCCCGGCAAGGCCAGGGGCCAGTGGCCCGGGTCGTCGACCACGAGCAGGACGGGCATGGGATGGGCGGCGCTAGCCGCGTGGCTGGATCGCGATCAGGTTCGCGTCGTAGGTCAGGATGCCCAGCAGGATCGAGTTGAGCAGACGATCGATGCCGACCGGGTAGGACTGGGACGGGGCCATGGGGTTCGGCCCCAGGGGGTCGGCGACGAGTGCTTCTTGGCGCGCGGAATCATAGCCGTGGACGACCACGAAGTGACCCTGGGAATCGCCGCTGATGTCGTCGTCCACGAGGTGCCCGTCCGCTTCGACGCGCTCGCGCTCGGCCTGGTAGAGCCAGGTCGCGCTGAGGCCGGTCAGGAGCGGCACGCCCTGCTCGAGGTAGCCCGCGATCAGCCCTTCGCTGAGCTCCCCGCTGACCAGCTCGCCGCCCAGGTCGATGAAGTCCAGGTAGGCGCGGGTGGCGTCCGCCAGGCGCGGGTCGGAGCCCCGGGCGGCCAGGCGCGCCTCGAGCTTGGCGTGCAGCTCGGGCGGCGTGAGCTCGAACCAGGTCGGGTCGAACACGTTCAGGTTGTAGGAATGCAGGCGCACCCGGTAGCCCCGGGAGAGGGCGTGCTCGCCCAGGAGCACGCCCAGGGTCCCGCCCCCGGACAGCTGCCGAACCTCGTCCGTCAGCCGCGGCAGGGGCAGCGAGTCCTGCCAGTACCCGTACACGGCCTGCAGGCAGGTCGGCCCGCAGGTCGAGTCGTCCGGCTGGGCGAGGATCTCGAAGTCGAGTCGGGGGGGCATGGCCAGAGAATGCCCCGCCTGGGGGCGCCGTGCCACAGTCAGCGGCGAGTCCCCGCTTCGGCTCACATCAGCAGGCCGTCACTGCCAGACGATGTTCAGTCCATCGCTGGTGTTGAAGCCGGACATGCCGGCCGCCTGATCGCGGTACCAGAGCTGGAAGTTGAGGTCCGCGCCCGGGACGATCACGCCCAGGGCCGGCGCGCTGGCCAGGTCCAGGGTGCGAAGCGCCTTGCCGCCTCCCGAGACGGAGAGCGGCGGCTGGATGCGCACCGTCGAACCGCCGACGCAGCGGAAGCCGTCGCCGAAGGGCGCCTGGATCTGGCTGGTTCCGAAGTAGAACAGGGCCGAGACGCCGGGGGGGGCATCGCTGGCGCTCAGGGTCACGTCGTTGTCGGCGACGATGTCGCTGCCCACGGCGCCCATGCTGCTCCCGGCGCCCGCCGAGTTCGCGGCGCCGGTGCAGTAGTTGCTGCCCAGGGCCTCGTCCACGTCCGGCACACCGTTGCAGTTGCAGTCGTCGAACAGGCTGTTGTCCATGACGCCGCGACCCAGGGTCGAGAAGTCCCAGTCGATCTGGTGCTGCTCGAGGATGCCGATGGCCTTGTTGCGGTGCGGGTTGGTGGGCGGGGCACCGGGCTGGTGGATCATGATCCAGCCCGTACGGAAGTCCTTCTGCGCGCTCGTCGAGTCCGGAACACGCGGCCCGGCGCTGGCGATGATGTCTGCGGAGCTGAAGGTGCTGATCGTGCCGTTGTAGTTGTTCGCGCAGTCGGAGCTGTTCATGTAGCGCAGCTCACTCGTGTTGGCGTCCATCTCGGACGCCGACTCGTAGCCCATGAGGTACAGGTCGGGGTGGCTGAACACGCCGCCGGCGATGTCGGTGTTGAAGGTCACGAAGGTGCCGAAGGGCTGGGCCGGGCTGGAGCCGACCCACTCGGAGATCTCCATGCCGGAGCCCTGACCGTCGACGCGCCAGTTCCAGTGCGCGCCCCTGCCGCAGGCACCGTTGTTTCCCTGCAGCGCGCGCCCGCCCGAGATTCCGGGCAGGAACATGGCGAAGCGGTGCTCGAACTCCTGGGCCAGGGCCAGGCGCGTGAAGTCGGCGCTGGGCCCCGTGCCCGTGTCCCAGAACGACGAGTTGATGTCCCACATCATGATGTAGCCCTCGACGTTGTCCCCGGCCAGGCCGATGCCCGCGCGGTTGTTGAACGGACTCTGACCGATGCCGCTGACATCGTTCTCGATGCCCGCGTAGAACGCGGCGCCGACGGTGTGGTCGGGGGTGAAGTTCACCCAGTAGCCGATGAAGTCATAGAGGTCACCGTGGGTGGCCATCAGGGCGTTGGCCGCATCGGTCATCAGGTCGAGCAGGGCGCCGGTGCTGAAGTTCGTCAGCAAGAGTCCGCCTGTGTCCTCGAAGGCGAAGATGTGCTCGCGCGAGAGACAGGGCAGGTGCGCCGCGGAGGTGCCCGGCCCCGAGCTGGGTGGGAGGGGCGGCAGCGTACGGGTGGCTGGGTCGGCGATCTCGCCCCGCGCCACGGCGGCGCGCAGGTCCGCCATCCAGTCCTCGGGGGGTTGGTACCCGCAGTCGGTGGCTTGCGCCGAGGAGAGGGAAGCGAGAAGGGTGAAGGCACCGGTCTGCCAATGGGTCCTGGAGAGAATGCGCATGGGGAATCCTCGGTCTGGGGCGGAGCGAACCAACCTCGATCCTACGCCTCCACCCGGAAGCGCGCGCTGGGCATCCCGTCCCGCGTATCCTCCAAGGATGAACCTCAGGCATTCGGCGCTCGGCGCGTTCCTGGCACTCGCGTGCAGTGCGGCGCCCTCCTCCTCTCCGGCGCTCAGCGCTGCACCCCCCGCTCACCTGGCCTATCCCGTGCGCTCGTGGGGCACGCTGCGCGAGGTGTTGCGCAGGGGCCAGACCGAGGGGCGCGTGGACCTGGCCGAGGCCCTGGGCCCGCACGCTGTTGCCGTCGGGGCGTGTGCCGACCTGAACGCGGAGCTGACGGCGGTCGAGGGCAGGACGTACCTGGCCGAGGTCGACGCGGCCGCGTCGCGCGGGATGCGGGTGCGGTCCGCGCGGGACGCTGAACAGGCGACGTTGCTCGTCGTGGCGGAGGTTCCGGCCTGGCATGGGGTGACACTCGCCGAGTCCCTCGACCTGGCCGGGATCGAGGCCCGCGCCCGGGCCCTGGCCGAGGCCCAGGGCATCGATCCGACGCGGCCCTTTCCCCTGCGCGTCGAAGGGATCGCCAGCCACGTCGAGCTCCATGTCCTTGATCACTCGTGCCCGATCGCGAACCCCGACGGACCGCCGCCCTGGCGCTACGCCGCGGACGCCACAGCGATCCTCGTCGTCGGCTTCTACGCGGAAAACGCGGCCGGCACGTTCACGCATCACGGGGCGAGCAGCCACCTGCACGCCGTGCTCGAAGACGGTGCGGTGTCCGGCCACGTCGACGCGCTCCGCCTGGCCCCCGGCGCCCGCCTGTCCGTGCCGCTGCAACGCT
>JAJFFA010000091.1 GCA_021776885.1 Planctomycetota bacterium | reverse complement strand
GCCCTTGAGATTGATCGCCAGGGTCAGGTCGAAGACGGCCTCCTGCGTGCTCTCGGCGTCGCCGTCGTCCGCCAGCATCACGCCGGCGTTGTTGAAGAGCACACTGAGCTTGCCGAAGTGCTCCTCCGCCGCCGCGACCATCGCCGCGCAGTCCGCGCTCTTCGACACGTCCGCGTGGACGAAGACGGCGCGCCCGCCCGCCGCGCGGATGTCCGCGGCCGTGGCCTCACCCGCCTCGTCGGCAACGTCGGCGACGACCACCGCCGCACCCTGGGCGGCGAAGGTGAGGGCCGACTCGCGGCCGATGCCGGCGCTGGCTCCGGTGATGACGGCGACCTGGTTCTCGAGGCGCAACATGGGTTCTGCCTGGCGGGGTTCTAGGGTCTAGGGATGCGCGGCGCGGGCGAGGAGGGCGTCGAAGAGACGCTGCTGGACGGGGTCGCTCGCGGCGGAGAGCTCGGGGTGCCACTGCACGGCCTCCAGCTCAGGGTGTCCCTCGAGTTCGACCGCTTCGATCACACCGTCCGGCGCGCGAGCCACGACGAGCACGCCCTCGCCACAGCGCTCGATGGCCTGGTGATGCCAGGAGACGCCCTCGACGTCCGTCGTGCCCAGGGTCTGCGCCAGGCGCGTGCCCGCATCGACGCGCACGCCGTGGAGCACGGGCTCACGCGGCGGCAGGCGGTGCTCCACGCAGGCAGTGTCCGTGTCTGTCCGGGGCGCGGCGACGTCGGGCAGGTGCTCGATCAGCGTGCCGCCGCGCAAGACGTTGAGCACTTGCAACCCGCGGCAGATCCACAGGCTCGGCAGGCGCCGCGCCAGGACGCGCTCGGCCAGGGCCAGCTCGGTGCGGTCGCGCTCCTCGCTGACGCCGTAGATCGTCGCCCCTCCGCTTCCGCCCCAGCACTCGGGGGAGATGTCCCCGCCGCCGGCCAGGACGACGCCGTCGACCAGGTCCAGCCAGGCGTCGGGCGCGGGCTCCCCCGGGGGCAGGAGCAGGGCCAGGCCAGCGGCGCGACGCACGCAATCGACGTACTCGCCCGGGAGGGTGAAGCGGCCCTCGTCGTTGCGCCCGTAGGTCGTGATGCCGATGACGGGGGTGCGGGACACGGCCTCAGATCTGCTCGAAGTAGCGGTGTCGCTCCCAGTCCGTGACGGCGCGCTCGTAGGCGTCGACCTCGTTCTGGAAGAAGTGCGTGTAGTGCTCGACCATCGCGTCGCCGAAGGCCGCGCGCGCCACCCGGCTCGCGCGCAGGCGAGCGCTCGCCTCGGCCAGGTTGCGCGGCAGGCGCTTCCCGTCGGCCGCCTGGTAGGCGTCGCCGCGGAACATGGGCGGCGGCTCGATGCGCTGCTCGATGCCCGCCAGCCCCGAGGCCAAGGCAGCCGCGTAGACCAGGTACGGGTTGCAGTCGGCCCCGGGCAGGCGGCACTCGATGCGCAGGCTGCTGCCCTTGCCGACCACGCGGAAGCCCGCGGTGCGGTTGTCGTAGCTCCAGGCCAGGCCCGTCGGCGCCCAGGAGCCGGACTGGAAGCGCTTGTACGAGTTCACGGTCGGGGCGTAGAGCGCCATCAGCTCGGGGGCGTGGGCCATCCAGCCGCCCAGGAACCAGCGGAAGGTGTCCGAACAAGGGATGCCCTCGAGCTCGCCTCCACCGTCGAAGGCGTTCTCGTCCCCGCTCCACAGCGAGAGATGCACGTGACAACTCGAGCCCGCGCCCTCGGCGCTGGGCTTGGCCATGAACGTGACGCACTGCCCCTCGCCCTCGGCGAGCTCCTTGAGGCACTGCTTGTAGACCACGTGTCGGTCCGCCATCTCGAGCACTTCGGCGTAGCGGATGTTGAGCTCGTGCTGGCCCAGGCCCCATTCGCCCTTCGAGTTCTCGACCGGGATCCCCGAGCCGCTCAGGTGGCGCCGCACGGCGCCCAGGAGGGGCTCGTCGCGGGCGGTCTGCAGCAGGTGGTAGTCCTGGATCACCGCGCTGCTGGGCTCGAGGTCGCTCCAGCCCTGGGCGGCCGCGTCGCGGTAGGAGTCCCGGTACAGGTAGAACTCGAGCTCCGACGCGGCCTTGGCTCTGAAGCCGGCGGCCTCACAGCGCTCCACCTGCCGCCGCAGGATCCCACGCGGCCCCTGCTCGAGGCGCTCGTGGCTGACCGGGTCGGTGGCGTCGCACAGGACGAGCACCGTGCCCTCGCGCCAGGTCAGGCGCCGCAGGCTGGCCAGATCCGGGGCCAGGTGCAGGTCACCGTAGCCCTTCTCCCAGCTGGCGTAGGCGTAGCCCTGGACCGGCTCCATGCCGACGTCGACGGTCAAGAGGTAGTCGCAGGCGTGGGCCCCGCCCGGGACGGCCACCTCGAGGAAGAAGCCGGCGTCGTAGCGCTTGCCGAGCAGCCGCCCGTAGAGGTCGGTGAAGGCCACGTCGATCGTGTCGACCTCACCGGCCGAGACGAGGGCGCGCAGCTCGTCGAGCGCCAGCATGCCTCGCGCTTGGGTCATGCCGCGAGCATAGCGCCCGGCCCGCGCCACTCCAGCCCGCGCGCCCACGCCCGTCGGCCCCTCCCGCGTTCGGCGCTTGCCTCGCAGCGGTCCGAGCCCCCACCATGGAGCCCCGCCGACGCCCCCGAGGGCGTCCGGACCTGCCCGCCCCATGCCCACCGCCCCCTCGCTCCTGGTCGTCGATGACGAGCCGGGCATGCTGCGCACGGTGCAGCGCATCCTCGCGCCCCACCACCCCGTGTTCACGGCGCGGGACACGGACGAGGCCCTGGCCCAGGCCCGGGAGCGGCGCCCGAGCCTGGCCATCCTCGACGTGCGCATGCCGGGCACGGACGGCTTCGAGGTCTGCGCCGCCCTGCGCCAGGTCCTGCCGGGCCTCGACGTGATCTTCATGACGGGTGCCGTGGGCGAGCTGGATGCGGAGATGCTGCGCTCGATCCGCGAGCGCGCCTTCTACTTCATCCAGAAGCCCTTCGATCGCGGCCTGCTCCTGACCCTCGTCGAGCGCTGCCTGGAGCAGCGCCGCCTGGCCGCCGAGAACGCGGCCCACGTGGAGCGCCTGGAGCAGGAGCTGGGCGCGGCCCGCCGCTTCCAGCTCAGCCTGCTGCCGGGCACGGAGGCACGCTTCGGCGACCTCGACCTCGCCGGCCGCAGCGAGGCCTGCACGGAGGTCGGCGGCGACCTGTACGACTGGTGCCCCCTGCGCCGCGGCGAGGGGGCGGCGCTGTTCGTCGCCGACGTCTCGGGGCACGGGGTGCCCGCCGCGATGCTCACGGCGGTGGTCAAGAGCGCGTTCCGCGATGCCCTCCTGGACGACTTCGAGCCCGCGGCGGTGGCGCGGCGGGTCGGTGCCGCCCTCGCGCCCTTCGACGAGGGCCGCTTCGTGACCCTGTTTGCGTGCCGGGCCGAGGGCTCGCGCCTCGACTACGTCAACGCGGGGCACCCCCCGGCGCTGCTGAGCCGGGCCGGGGGCGCGCTCGAGCGACTCGAGCTGAACGGAGCGATGATCTCGCCCGCGTTCCCGGACATGCCGCGGGAAGCGTCGAGCGTCGCCTTCGATATGGGCGACCGGCTGGTCATCCTGACCGATGGCCTCGAGGAGGCGCGGGACCCGGACGGGAGCTTCCTGGGGGAAGAGCGCGTGCACGCGGCCATCGCCGGGTCGAAGGCCAGCGGGTCCGC
>JAJFFA010000010.1 GCA_021776885.1 Planctomycetota bacterium | reverse complement strand
GCGCGTAGAGATGCGGGACCTTGACCCAGCCTTGTTGCGGGTCGTGCCGCACGCCGGCGCTGGTCGAGAAGTGCAGCGCCTCGGTCTCTGCTGCGTCGAATAGGTTGGCGCCTCCGCTGAACGAGCCGCGCGGGACGCCGGCCAGGTCGAGCAGGGTGCCCCCCAGGCTCTGCGTCTCGACCGTCTTCGAGCTGCGCGTCGCGGGCGGGATGCCGGGGCCGGCCAGGATCAGGGGCACGTGCAGGGTCTCGGCGTGCAGGTTGTAGCCGTGGCCGTCGAGGCCGTGCTCCAGGAACTCCTCGCCGTGGTCGCTGGTGAAGGCGATCACGTGGCGCCCCTCGCCCAGCTCCTCGAGGCGCGCGAAGAGCGTGGCCAGGGCGCGGTCCGCCGCCGCGATCTCGGCGTCGTACAGCTCGAGGTAGTAGGCGTTCAGGATCGCGTTCTCGCGCTGGACCTCGGGGTCGTCCGAGATCGTGCGCAGGTGGAACTCCGCCGGGTCGTGGCCGTCGAACTCGGGCGGCGGGTCCGGGGCGAAGCGCCGGGCGAGGTCGGCGGGTGGCGCGTAGGGGCTGTGCGGATCGACGAGGTGCAGGTAGAGGAAGAAGCGTCCGTCGTCGCGCGCGTCGAGCCAGGTGAGGACGTCGTCGAGCACGTCGACCGTGTCCGACCAGGCGTAGTCCTTGAACGACGCGAACCCCCGCGCGAAGTTCTGGCTGGCCGTGATGATCGGGTTGGCGGAGAAGCCCGCCGTATCCAAGCCCGCGTCACGGAAGGTCTCCGCCAGGGTCGCGATCGAGGGCGACAGGAAGTGGCGCTTCTGCGACAGGCCGTGGGCGATGGGGGAGAGCCCGGTCAGGATCGAGGCCGTGGAGGGCAGGGTCCAGGGCGCCGGGGCCCAGGCCTGTTCGAAGAGGGTCCCGCGCGCGGCGAGGGCGTCGAGGTTCGGGCTGGTCTCCTGGGTGTGGCCGTAGGCGCTCAGGCGATCGGCGCGCAGGGTGTCGAGCAGGATCAGGACGACGCTGGGCCGTTGGGGCGTGGCCCGTTCGCGCGGGATCTCGAACGGGCGGCGCAGCTCGAGGCGCGCGAAACCGGCGCGCGGCGCGGGGCTCTCGGCGACTGACGGGTGCCACTCCGTCTCGAGCAACAGCTCGCGCGCTTCACCCACGTCGAAGCGGTACTCGACCCAGCGGCGCGCAGCGGCGGGCACCTCCGGCCCGCAAGCCTGGCGCTCGTCCAGGACCACCTCTCCATCCAGCGACACGCGGAACCCGACCTCCCCCGGTGCGTCCCGGTCCTCGGCCTGGATGCCCGTGGCCAGCACCAGGGTCGCGCCCTGGGCACTCTCCTGCGCGAGTCTGATGCGCAGCTGCCCCGGGGGCAGCATCTCGAGGGCCGGCAGGACGTCCGCCTCGCCGCCCTCCCCGCGCGGGCGCATCAGCCGTGCGACGGGCGCCCCACCCTCGGGCGCGGCGAGCACGCGCCAGGGCCCGATGTCGTCGAGCAGCCAGGCGGTCGCGCGCTCCCCGCGCAGGGGTTCGAGTTCGGGGCGCGGACCGCACGCGGCGAGCGCGAGCGTGAGGAACGCCGGCAGCGCGTGGTTCCAGCCTCGCATGGGCGCTCAGCCCGCCTTGACCTCACCCGTCAGCACGTCGACGAGGTCCATCTTGGTCAGCAGCCCCAGGACGCGGCGCTCGCTGTCGACCACGACGCCGACCTCGTCCTTGCCGAACATCTCGAGCAGGCGCCCCGCGTCCTCGTGCTGGAGGATCGTGTTGACGTTGCGGAACATGACCTCGGCCACCGAGGACGAGAGGCTCGCCTGGCCCTCGACGAGGCGGCTCAGGAGGTCCGACTCGGTGACGATGCCCGCCAGACGATCCTCGTCGAGGATCGGCAGCTGGCTGATGCCGGCCTCCTTCATGCGCATCACCGCGTCGGCGATGGTCTCGCTGCTCTTGGCCGAGATCAGCTCGCGCCGGGGCATGCGGCGCAGGAGATCGCCGACGCTGGCGGCCTCCCACTGGCGCTCGGCGAAGCCGTGCTCCTTCATCCACTGGTCGTCGACGAACTTCGTCATGTAGTTGCGCACCGAGTCGGGCAGGATGACGACGAAGCGCTTGCCCGGGCCCTCGCGCTTGGCGATCTGCAGCGCGGCCCACATCGCCGTGCCGGAGCTGCCGCCGCACAGGAGGCCCTCCTTGCGGATCAGGCGGCGCGCGACCAGGAACGACTCGCGGTCCTCCGTCTTGACCCACTCGTCGATCAGGTCGCGGTCGAGCACGTCCGGGATGAAGTCGTAGCCGAAGCCCTCGACCTTGTACGAGCCGACGGTCGCGGGTCCCGCCAGGATCGAGCCGACCGGGTCGACGCCGATGATCTTGACGTGCGGCGCGCTCTCCTTGATGCGTCGTGCGATGCCGGTCACGGTTCCGCCGGTGCCGGCGCCGGCGACCAGGTAGTCGAACTCTCCGCCGGTCTGCTCGAGGATCTCGGCGCCGGTGCCCTCGTAGTGGGCGAGCGGGTTGTCGGGGTTCGAGTACTGGTCGAGGATGTGGCTGTTGGGCAGGATCGAGTGCAGCTGCTTGGC
>JAJFFA010000900.1 GCA_021776885.1 Planctomycetota bacterium | reverse complement strand
GCGGGGGGCGGTGGGCGCCCCCCCGCCCCCCCCCGGGCGCGGGGGCGCGGGGGGGGGGGGCCGGGGGTCCCCGCCGCCGGCCGGCGGCCGGGGGGGGGGCCGGGGCCCGTCTCGGTCCGTGGACGGACGCCTTTCGAGGTCTAGAGGCCCTTGTCGGCCTTCTCGTCCTTCTTCATGTCCTTCTTGTCCGAGCGCTTCATGGCCTTGTCCAGCTTGGCGATGGCCGCGGCGGGATCCTTGTCGAAGCCCTTCTGGCAGCCGTCGCAGCACAGGCGCACCAGGCGCGTGCCGTACAGGAAGTCGACCGGCTCGCCCATGTCACCCAGCGGCTCGCCACTGACGAGGCAGGTGTCCATCGGGTAGCTGGCCTTCTGGGTGCGGATCAGGGCCGCGTCGATCGTGGCGATCGTCTTGGCCGGGTCCTTCTCGAAGGCACCTTCGCAGCGCTTGCAGCACAGGCTGACCATGCGGTTGTTCCAGACGATGTCGCGCGCGCTCTTGTGCTCTTCACCGCTGATGGGACAGGTGTCCAGGGGGTAGCTGGCCTTCTGGCTGCGGATCACCGCGGCGTCGATGTCGGCCAGGAACGTGGCCGGATCCTTGTCGAAGGACTTGACGCACATCGAGCAGCAGAAGCGCACCAGGCGACCCTCGTGCAGCTTGTCGACGGGATCCTCCAGGGCCTCGCCACTGACGGCGCAGGTCTCGAGCGGGTACAGCGGGAGCTGTGCCTTGATCGCGGCGGCGTCCTCACGGCTCAGCTCACCCTCCGCGCTCGGGGCGGAGCCGGCGGCGATGAGGGCGAAGGCAGCGAAGGCCGTGGCCAACGCAGTGCAGAATCGGGGTAGGGACTTGTTCATCGAGATTCCTTTCGGGCGGCGTAACGCACGCCACATCCATAGGGGTCACTTTCGCGGCGGGGGAGAGTGGTGTTCGCGAGCAAGGCATTGAGCACCTGCTCGACCCACACCTCGTGACTCTCGCCCTTGACCTGTCCTCGGGGAGCGTTGTCCAGGCTTCCGCGGTAGACGAGGATACCGGATGGGTCGATCACGCACACTTCGGGGGTCGTACGAGCCGCGTAACGGCGTCCGACTTCGCCCTCCGGGTCCAGCAGGACCGGGTGTTCGAGGCCCCACTCCCGCACGATTTCTCGGTTCCGCTCGGCTCCGTGGCCCTGCTCCCCCGGCCCGGCGGAGTTGATCGCCAGCCAGACCACCCCGCGCTCTTGCATCGCGAGGGGCAGCTCGGCCAGGGGGCCGCGGCGGTGGGCGTGGACCACGAAGGGGCACTCGGGGTTGAACCACTCGAGCACCACGATCTTGCCCGCGTAGTCCGCCAGGGAGTGGGACGTGCCACCCGCGTCCTCGAGGCGGAAGCTCGGAGCGCGGGCGCCGAGGGTGGCCACGCCCGTCGGGTCCATGGGGTCGTCCCCGCCGTCCACGGGGCCGTCCATGTTGTCGTCCGTGGCAGCCGCCAGGTCCGGGCTGGACCCAGGCTCCGCCGGGTTGACCGAGGCGCTCCGCTCGGCCCGCTCGGACGGGTCGAGGGCGCCGGGCGCAGCCGCCTGGGCGGGATCGGGGGAGCAGGCCGGGCTGCAGAGGAGTGCGGCGGCCAGGAGCGGGAACGCGTGCATTGCGGGCATGGCTCAGGGGTGGGGGGCGCGGGGACGCTCCCTACGCTGCGACCTGGACGTTGTTTCTCGATCGTCGTCAGGCCGGCCTGGGCAGCATGCCGCGCAGCAGGTCGTCGAGCTCGTCGCTCATGTGCGCGGCGTCGAAGGGCTGGGCCAGGGCGCGCCAGGCGGCGCGCGCCCCGGGCTCTCGGCAGGCGTCGGGGGCGTGCGCCAGCTCGACCAGGCGCGCGGCGAGGTCGGCGTCGTCGGCGTAGAACGCATCCGCCCGGCCCGCCAGCAGCTCCGGGTAGGCCAGGCGTCGCGGCACCAGGGGCCGACAGCCCGCAGCCAGGGCCTCGAGCACCGAGACGCCGAAGAACTCGTGCCGCGCACAGGACACGACCACGTCGCACTGGCCCAGGTCGCCCACGTAGTCCCTGCGCTCGCTGCGGAAGCCGCGCTGGCGCACGACCTGCCCCAGGCCCTCGAGCCGCTGGGCGACGCCGTCGGGTGAGCGTTCGAAGGACGCGCCGCACAGCTCGAGCTCGAGCCGGGCGCCGGCGTCGACGGCGCAGCGCACCGCGTCGAGGAAGGCCAGGGGGTCCTTGTCATGCTCCCAGCGGTGGTTCCAGAGCACCCGCAGGGGTGCGCCCGCGGGTGCGCCGGGCCCCAGGGGCGTGCCCGCGACGTCGACCCCCGGAGCGACGACCCGCGCCGCGTCCAGGGCCTGGATCAGGCGGCCGCCGAGGTTCGGTCCGGGCAGGGCGGCGAGCACGCGCTCCGCGGCCGCGCCGAAGGCGTCGCGGTGGAAGGCCGAGTTGAACACCACGCGCTCGGCGGCCAGGCAGGTCAACACGTTCTTAAAGCCGTAGCTGTAGTCCGGGTCGGGGGCGTCGACCTCCTCCTCGCCCGTGCGTCGCGGGTACGTGAACTGGGTCTCGTGGAAGTAGGCCAGGGCCGGCACGTGGCGCCAGGCGGGGGGCAGGAAGCCGCGGAAGGTCGGCAGGTCGAGGTAGCCGGAGGCGAACAGGGCGTCGGGGGGAGGGCCCTGGGCCACGCGCTGCGCCAGGACGGGGGCGGCGCCTTGCATGCGCCACTTCCAGTGCCGCGCGGGCAGTCCGGCGACCTGGATCGCGTGGGCCGAGCGTGCGCCCCACAGCTCGAGGGTGCGCGCGTGGCTGCCGCCGAGCCAGGGCTCGAGGGCGAGGATCGAGAGGGTCTCCGGGGCGGACACGGCGCCAGGGTAGCGTCCGTAGGGCGACGGGGGCTGGAGCCGAGACGCCCGCGTTCCCCTGCGTGTACCATGCGCGCATGACCGATCTCGACAAGTCCGCCGTCGTCGCCCTCCTGAACCGTGTCCTCGAAATGGAGCTGGCCGGCGTCGTGCGCTACACGCACTACTCGCTGATGGTCTACGGCTACGGACGCATCCCGATCGTGTCCTGGCTGCGCGGCGAGGCGACCACCGGCCTGCAGCACGCCCAGGAGGCCGGCGAGCTGGTCACGCACCTGGGCGAGCACCCGTCCCTGGCCATCGGGCCCTTGCTCGAGACCCACAACCACGACATCGGCGCCATCCTGCACGAGTCGATGGAGCACGAGCGCAACACGATCGCCGTCTACCGCCAGCTGCTCGACCTGGTCGAGGGCAAGTCGGTGATGCTCGAGGAGTACGCCCGGGCCAAGATCCACGAGGAGGAGCTGCACCTCGGCGAGGTGGACAAGATGCTGCGCAAGCCCGGGGACATCGGCACCTTCGCCGACTGAGTTCGGCCCTCCGCGCTCAGTCCGCCCAGCGCGGTACCCGCGACAGGAAGCGCGCGTCACCCAGGCGCGCGCACAGGGGCTCGAGCAGCTCGCGCCGCGCGCCGCGCCACTCGAGCTCCTCCGGACCTTCGGCCAGGGGCACGTCCAGGCGCAGGCGGGTCAGCTCGCGGTAGAGCCGGGCGTCGTCGCGCCGCTCGCGCAGGGTGGCCGCCAGGCGTAGCGCACCGCGCACACCGAGCGGCGCGC
>JAJFFA010000899.1 GCA_021776885.1 Planctomycetota bacterium | reverse complement strand
GAGGGCAAGTTCAAGCAGCTGCTCTCGGCCGAGCAGCTCAGCAGCCTCGCGCCGACGCGCTCGACGTACCACGACGAGGGCGAGGCCGCGGAGTGCCTCGAGTCCGAGGTCAGCGCCAGCTTCAGCGGCGACGGCGTGGCGCGTCTGGTGCTCACGGCGAGTCCCTTCTACGCCGAGAGCGGCGGGCAGCGCGGCGACACCGGGCGCATCGAGGCCCTGGACGGCTCCTTCGCGTTCAAGGTCGAGGACACCCAGCGCATGGGCGAGGTGGTGGTACACGTCGGCCAGTTCGAGACGGGGGCGGCCCAGCCCGGTGCCGCGGTCCGGGCGCGGGTCGACGCCGTCGGCGCGCGCGAGCTGACGCGCAAGAACCACACGGCGACGCACCTCCTGCACAAGGCCCTCCAGCTCGTGCTGGGCGACCACGTCGCCCAGCAGGGCTCCTACGTCGGTCCGGACCGGCTGCGCTTCGACTTCAGCCACCCCAAGGGCGTCAGCCCCGCGGAGCTCGAGGAGGTCGAGCGCCTGGTCAACGAGCAGGTCGCCGCCAACAGTCCGGTGGTCACGACGGTCGAGGACCTCGAGGCCGCCAAGGCCCGCGGCGTGACCGCCATGTTCGGCGAGAAGTACGACGCCGAGGTGCGCGTGCTCGACGTCGGCGGCTGGTCGACGGAGCTGTGCGGCGGCACCCACGTGCGCGCGGCTGGGGACATCGGGCCCTTCGTGCTCGTCCTCGAGCGCGCCGTCGCCGCCGGCGTGCGTCGCGTCGAGGGTCTGACGGGCCCCGGCGCCGTGGCCTGGATCCAGGAGCAGCGCCGTCTCCTGTCCAGCGCGGCCGGAGCGCTCAAGACCAAGCCCGAAGAGGTGCCCGAGCGCATCGCCGCCCTGCAGGCCCAGGTCAAGGAGGCCAAGAAGGCCAAGAAGGCCAGCGCCGGCGCGGACGTGGGCAGCGCCTTCGCCGCGGTCAAGGAGGCCCTCGCGGAGAGCGGCGGGGTGCTGACCGGCGTGGTGGACTGCCCTGGCCTGGACGCGGCCAGCCTGCGCGAGCTGGGCGACCGCCTGAAGTCCGTGGGCCAGGACCTGGCCGTGGCCGTCTTCGGCCGCGACGAGGGCAAGGTGCCGTTCCTGGTGCACTGCCTGGGCGCGGCCCAGGCCAAGGGCCTCAAGGCCGGCGCCCTGGCCAAGGAGCTCGCCGGCCTTCTGGGCGGTGGCGGCGGTGGCCGCCCCGACACGGCCCAGGGCCAGGGAGCCAAGCTCGACGCCGTCGAGTCAGCCCTGGACCAGGCGCGCACGCGCTTCAGCGAAGCGCTCGGCTGAGCGTACGGAGCGTACGCTGGCCGGGGCCGTGGGCGCTACGCGTAGCCCAGCTCGGGGCCCAGCTCCGAGCGGCTCTTCATGAACGTGCCGTTGCCGCGGGCGATCTCGTGGCCGTCGGAGTCGGTCAGCACCGACTCGGCGACGAACAGGCGGCGCGAGCTGTGGACCACGCGGCCAGTGCCGGTCACGACCCCCTCGGACACCGGGCGCAGGAGGTGCACGGTGTAGGTGACGGTCAGGACGAAGACGTCGGTGACGAGGGAGTTGACGGCGAAGAAGGCCGAGTCGTCGAGCACCTTGAAGTAGTGCGAGCCGTGCATCGCGCCCGCCGAGTGGTAGAGCTTGGGCGTGACGTCGACCTCGAGCACCGCCTGGCCCTCGCTGATGCTGATGCGCGGGCGGTAGTACTCGTTGGTCGGCGCCGCCAGGTACATCCGCTCGAGCTTGCGATAGTGCTCGTCGCTCATGGGCGACAGGTTACGTGGCGTCGAGGAAGGATTCAGCCCGGCGCTCGAGGGGCGCACGTGGCAGCTCGCGCGGGGGCCGCGGGAGCAGGACCTGGGCCTGGCCTGGGTCGACGTAATCGGGGTGCTGGGCGTCGAACTCGGCCCGCGCCCGGCGGCCGCGGGAGAGCAGCAGGCCGCCGCGGAAGTAGCCGAAGGGCATGACGTGCGCGCCCTCCTCGATCAGCCGCGGCTTGAGCTGCGCGTGCAGGCCGGGCAGGTCGGCCCAGTGCACGTAGGGGTAGGTGTGGTGCTCGGCGTGGTAGCCGATGTTGAACATCGCCAGGTTGAAGAAGGGCGAGAGGTAGGTGTTCGAGTGGCGGAACTCGTGGCTGCCGTCCGGACGCGCGCGCCCCGCGTGCTGGGCGATCATGCCCGGGGCCAGGACCAGGACGTTGGCGACCCAGTGCGGCAGGACCCAGAGACACAGTGCCATGGGCACGTCGATCCAGAAGGGGATCGACCAGAGCACGCAGAAGACGGCGAACTCGCGGGCGGCGCGGCGCTGGACGGCACGGCTGGCGCGGCCCCCGGGCCGGAACTCGGCCCACAGTTCGACCGCGTAGCGCCAGGGCCAGTGGGCCAGGCAGTAGCGCTGATAGCTCTCCCAGACGACCGCGTCCGAGTCGCAGTCCGCCGGGGCAGGACGCTGGCGCGGCAGGGTCCAGTCGCGCTCCTCGAGCAGGTGGCGGTGGTGGACGACGACGTGGCAGTAGCGCCAGAAGTAGTCGGGCCAGCCGCTGGTCACGCCCCAGAAGCGACCGAACCAGCGGTTCTGCCAGCCGCGCTGGAAGATGCGCCGGTGGGCGTGGTTGTGGAAGTTGACGCCCAGGTCGATGCCCGAGACCCAGCCCAGGAGCAGGGCGGCGGAGACGACGAAGGCGGCCTTGGCCGCGGGGCCGTCGAGCTGGGCGCTCGCGGGGTGCAGCCAGATCCAGAAGGCGACCGCGTAGGCGGCCAGCACCAGCAGGTGGAAGGCGATGCTGTGCACTTCTTCGGGCCGAGCCAGGAGGCGCGGCCCGCCAGGCTGCGGCGGACTCTCGGGGCGCAGGCTCACCAGACCCTCCCGGCCAGCTGCCAGGCGATCAGGGTCAAGACCAGACCGACCCACGGGCCCCAGACCAGGGTGCCGAGGAGCAGCACCAGCACGAGCAGCGGCAGGAACGTGCGGCCGGGGAGCTCGGACCAGTGAGCTCGGGGCGCGTCGGCGCGTAGGGCGTCGGGGTCCGGGGACGGGCCGGGGGGCCGCTCCAGGGGCTGTGGATCTTGGGGCATGTCTCGGTGCGGGCTCTGGGCAGAGAGGACTTGCCGCCGGGCTCGGAAACGTTGGCGGCTCGTGGACCGCCATCCGTATGGTACCCGCCCGCGCGGATCGCGCTCTCGCCCGATGGATCCGCCGCAGCGCGCCGTGCAGCCCCAACCGTCCAGCCCGCAGTGG
>JAJFFA010000898.1 GCA_021776885.1 Planctomycetota bacterium | reverse complement strand
CGCTGAGAACCGTGCGGCGCGTCGCCTCCCACTGCTCCTCGGGCCCGCCGCCGCGGCGCACGCCGCGCGAATCGGCCGCGACCCGCGCCCCGACGACGGGCGCCGCGGTCTTGCCCACGACGACCCGTCCGCTGACGCGCGTGGGTGCGACGAGGGAGATCTCCAGCTGGCGCTCGTCCCCCGCTTCGAGCCACGACAGCGCCTGCCCCGTCCCCGCGCTCGGGTGCTGCGCCGCGACCACCCAGTCCCCGCGCTCGAGGCCCGAGAGCTGAAACTCGCCCGCCGCGTCCGACGTGGCCTCGATCCGGGCCTGCTGCTCCGCGCCGACCCGCCAGGCGAAGACCCGCGCCCCCGAGCGCAGGGCCCCCGCTGCGTCGAGCACCCGGCCCGCGAAGCGCGCGGCGCGCCGCGGGCGCAGGGTTCGCTCTTCTTGATCGAGGGCCAGCGACGGATGGACGCGGGTGACGAAGTCCGGGTGCTCGAGGACGAGATCCGGACCGAGCGCGAAGGGCCAGGCTCCGCTGGCCGTGCCCAGGGCGTCGGTGACGAGCTCGAGCCAGGTGCCCTCACCCGGCGCGGCGAAGGGCAGGGCCAGACGCAGGTGCGCGTCCGCGACAGGCTCGTCCGTATCCGCCGCCAGCACCAGGAAGCGCAGGTCGCTGGGCGACGGCGCGCGCTGCAGGCTCGCGGCGGCGTCGACCTCCGCGGCGGACACGAAGGGCGCGACGCGGAGTGCAGGTTCGGCCGGCAGGAGCTCCGCCCGCCGCTCGGGAGCTTGCGGCTGGGCAAGGGACGCTGCCTGGGCCACGTCCAGCGCCTCCACGGGCTCGACCCCGGACAGCGCCGGGGTCGGATCGATACGCGCCAACCAGACCAGCGCCGTACCACACATTGCGGCCAGCACGATCAGCAACACGCTGCGCGGCGAGCGGCTCTTCGTGGCGCGGCGACGTGCGTCCATGCGCTCCATGGTACGCGCCTCCTCAGGAGCGCGGGAGGTCCGGGAAGGCGCCGTAGAGCCGGCCCTCCAGGGTCAGGACCTGCAGCCTGTCCCCCTGGCGATCGAGCACGGCGACGCGCGTGTCGGCGTCCCGCTCGCCCTCGGCCAGGGCCACGCCGCAGGGCTCCTCGACCCAGGGCCGGGAATCGTCCGTGGGGTCGGGCTCGGAACCGGCGAGGACGCGCTCGACGCGGCCCGCGCGGTCGAAGAGCAAGAGCGCGCTGTCCTCACCGCCGACCCCGACGACGAAGCGCCCGCCGGACAGGGCGGCCGCCGCCAGGGGCGGAGCGCTGCGACCCCCGCGGCCGAGCACGGGAACGGCGAAGTGGAAGTCGAGGTCGCGGAAGACCTGGACCCGGGCGGCGCCGCGCTCGACGGCGTACAGGAAGCGCTCGTCGCGCGCGACGCCGGCGAGGTCCTGGAAGCGCGAGTCCGCCATGCCCAGGGGGCGCAGACTCAGGGTGCGGCCGCTCTCGGGCGCGAGCACCTGCAGCGCGTGGCGCCGCACGCCGCGCGAGGCCACCACCAGCTCGAGGGCGTCGTCGGACCCCGTGGCCACCACCCCCACCGGCTCGCCCAGGCTCCCGGTGCGATCGACCGCGTCATCCGGTGTCCCGCCGATGGCCGCCACCTCCTGCCCGAAGAGGGTGAAGCCGCGCAGGCGCCGCGCCGGGTGATCGGCGACCCAGATGCGGTGGTCGTCGTCGACGGCGAGGCCGCTGGCCGCCGAGCGACCGGCCTCGGGGTCGCGGAAGGCGAAGCTCGTCTCCAGGGGATGGCCGTCGAGGTCGTAGGAGCGCACGCTCGCCGTCTTGGCGTGGCGGCCGACGTACACGACGCCGTTCTTGACGCACACCGAGCCGTGCATCAGCGCGCCCCGCCCGCCGCCACCAGGGTGACGAAGACCACCTCCGCCGGGGCGCCGATCCGCAGGGGTGCGCCGACGACCCCCAGGCCGCGGCTGACGATCAACGTGGTCGTACCGAGCTCGACCCGTAACCCGGGATGGGCCGGACCCAGGCGGCGCAGGAAGGGCAAGTCGAGCTGGGTGCCGTGGGTGTGCCCGGACAGGATCACGGCGCAGCCCGGGCGGGCGATGGCCGGAGCTCCCCCGGGGTTGTGGCACAGGACCACCTCGACATCGCCGGTGGCGTGTCCCGCGCGCGCCGCGGGCAGGTCGACGCGCCAGGCCTCCTCGAGGTCCTCGAGTCCGGTCAGCGCCAGGTGCGCGTCGCCGACCTGGATGCGGGCTCCCGCGTTGCGCAGGAAGCGCATGCCGCGCGCCTGGAACCCGGCCTCGATGCGCGCTTCGCAGCGGCCGCGGTAGTCGTGGTTTCCGAACACGGCGAAGGCGCCGTGGCGCGACTCGAGACCCGCCAGGTCGTCGATCACATGGGCCACGTCGTCGCCCGAGTGGGCCACGAAGTCGCCGGTCAGGCAGACCAGGTCGACGCCCCGCGCGTTGACCGCGGCCACGGCGTCGGACAGGTCGCCGGAACCGAGGAACGGACCCGCGTGGAGGTCGGAGAGGTGCGCCAGGGTGAAGCCCTCGAGGGCGGGCGGGAGCCCCGGAACGCGCACGATCTCGTCGCGCAGGACGAGCCGCCCGGACGCCAGAAAGCAGTGGCGATAGAAACGCCTTCCCCCTAATGAGACGAGCAAGCGCTCGGCGCAGGAGAAGACGGAGCGCCGAAAAACCCCGTGACGACGGGGCGCAACGCGCAGGGCGGCCGGGAGGGACATGGCTCGCAGGATAGCGCGCCCTGCCCCCGGCGGTGTGTTCCCCGGCGGCGGGTTGTTCGAGCCCCGGCTACGTCCTATTCTCCCTCAACGTCGCAATCCGCCCACCGGAGAGAACCGGCCGTGTCGCGACGCGCCGCTGAGGAGAGCAAGGCGCGTCCTTCGGTCGAAGCCCGACGGGATAACAACACGGGGCGTCCGTTCGAGCCACGGTCGCCACCCCCCCGAAGGCCCGGCCATCACGAACCCCAATCAATGGGGGCGGGTTGCGATTCACC
>JAJFFA010000897.1 GCA_021776885.1 Planctomycetota bacterium | reverse complement strand
CGCGCTCAGCTCCGCGTCGCGCCCCAGGGGACCGGCCAGGGCATGGTCCTCGAACAGGCCCGAGCGGCCGCTGTCCATGCAGCGCACCCCCGTCGGCTGCCCGAAGCCGTAGGCCGCGCACATGGCGCGCAGGTCGCCCGCACTGAAGTAGTTCTCGCCGACGAAGGCGAAGTAGGTGTTGCACGAACGCATCAAGGCGCTGTCCAGATCGATGGGCCGGCCGTCCTGGGCCGAGTGTCCGATGGTGCTGTGGCAGTGGACCTGCCCCCAGCGCGCGAAGCCCTGGGCATCCTCGCGGCAAGCGACCAGTCCCTGGGCCCGGTCCAGGTTCCGGTACTGCAGGGCCCAGGCCGCGATGAAGGGCTTGAAGATCGAGCCCGGAGGCTCGCCCGTGTAGCGCCGCAGGGTGCGCTCGAGGGCCAGCTCGGCCTGGCCGTCCTGACCCCGCCCGGGGCTGTCCGCTCGGGTCGGCACCGAGGCCGCGGCCAGCACCTCGCCCTGCGTGCTGGCCAGCACGATCGCGCCCACCGGGTGACGCAACCAGACGCGGTCGGGTCGCCGCTCCCCCGGGGGCACCGGAGGCGGATGGGCGAGGGCGCGCTCTGCGGCCTTCTGCAGCTCGAGGTCCAGGGTCAGGACCAGGTCCGCCCCGTCCTGCGCCGGCTCGTGGATCGGCGCGCGCCCGCCCGCGCGCCGGTCGGACAGCCCCTGGGTCTCGCGGTAGCCGTTCGTGCCGGACAGCTCCGCATCGAAGTAGCCCTCGATGCCCGTCCCGCCGCGGTACTCGTCCGGATGGTAGAGCCCGGCGACCAGCCCCAGGATGCGCGCGCGATCCTCCTCGCGCAGCTCGAGCCTCGAGCGCAGCTCGTGCAGCTCTTCCTCGTCCCCGTGCTGCTCGAGCAGGTCGGCGAAGTAGGGCGAGCGCACGCGCCCGATCAGCTCCTCGGCCAGGGGCCGCGGCTCGGGCTCTTCGTCGAACGCCAGGCGCACGCGGCGCGTCGTGCTGCGCACGTGGAAGCCGGCGTAGCGTGACGGATAGCGCGTCACCAGATGGATCAGCTCGTAGCTCGGCTCGCGCACGATGCGCCGCCGGCGCGCGCTGCGGTCGCGCACGACGTAGGCGCGCTCCTCCGTCGCGGCCTTGATCCACTCGCCGCGGAAGCTGAGCACCTGGCCGCGCTGTCCGTCCAGGGCGTCGAGGGCGTCCTCCACCGCATCCTGCAGGCTCGCGTCCCAGGCCAGGAGCACCCGCGTCACGTCGTCGAGCTCCTCGGTGTGCCACGTGCGTGCGCGCTTGCGCGCCAGCTCCAGCAGGCGCTCGGCCAGCTCGCGGGCCGCAGCGGGCGTGGCGAAGGACAGCCCGCCGCTCTCGTGCAAGAGCGCCGCTTCGAGCAGCTCGTGGCCGGCCAGCCCCAGGTCGTCGCGCAGGGCACGGGCCTGGAACGGCAAGGCGCGCCGGGCTTCGGAGGAGAGCCCGCGCTCGACCTCGAGCCGCTCGGCCAGCCGATCGAGGACCACCGGGGAGCTGACCTCGCGCCAGTCCGGCGCGAGACTGGAGCTCTTGTCCTCGCTGCCCAGGAAGAACCAGGCCAGCCCCGAGAGCAGGCTCGACGCCGTCTCGGCCGACTCGCTGTGGCCCTGGCGCACGCGCACGATCGCCTGGCCCGCGAGGTACTCGTGCACCGCCTGGGGCCAGGCAGCACCGCGCAGGGCGAGCCACGACGAGAGCCGCTGCGCGTCCCAGTACAAGCAGCGCCGTAGCCAGTCGAGGTCGAGGCGCGCCAGGTTGCGCGCGTCCATGCGCCAGGCCCCAAAGCCGGCGGCGCGGGCGAAGAGGTCGTCCGCGGCGGCGTCCTCGACCTCGCGCCGCGCGCCCTCGAGCAGGGCGACCAGGCGCTGGACCGGCGTCCCGGGGGGCACGTCCGCGTAGGCGCCGAGGGCCAGCAGCGGGGCCAGGCGCTCGAGGTGTCGGGCCGAGTCGCGCACCCGCTCGCGCACTTCCAGCGCCAGCTGCGTGGGCTCGACGGAGAGCTGCGCGGCCACCAGCTCGAGGTACGACAGCTCCCAGCCCGGCTGCCCCTTCTTGCGCGCGATGGCGCTCGACGTGCGCCGGTCGACGCCGAGCAGCGCCTTGACGTAGAAGTGCAGGTCGGTCGAGCGCGCCCAGCGCCGCTCGCCCGAAGGGTCCTCGGAGGGCGGCACGTCGAGGGTGCCGATGCGCACCGCCGCACCGCGCCCGAAGGCGTCGATCTCGAGGGGCGAGAGGAAGATCAGCTCGTCGGCCCAGTCGGACAGGCGCTCGTGGGCCTCGGCCAGGGGCACCGGGCGCATGCACAAGAGCGAGCGCATCTGGGCCACCTGCCCCAGGGGGTGGCCGCGCCGGAAGCCGCGCCAGGTGAAGTCCAGCTCGTAGACGTCCTCGTCCCGGGCGATGGGCTGGCCGTTGCGGTCGAAGATCCCGCCGCGCCGGTAGGGCTCGATCGTCCCCGAGCGCACGAGGTTGGCGGCCTCCTTGGCCCAGATCCCGTGCTCGACGACCTGCACCTGGAACATGCGCGCGATCAGCACGACCAGGGCGAGCCCCGACAGGGCGATCAGCGGTCCGAAGCGACGGGCGTTCACGAGCCCCTCCTGCGCAGGGGCGTGAGGCCGGGCAGGTGCGCCAGGGCGGGCCCGAAGAGCAGGGACGCGAGGGCCGTCGCCAGGGCGATGCGCCCCACGGGCGCGGCGGAGACCCAGGCCGAGGTGACCCCGTCGGGGGCCGCCAGGGCCTGGCCCCCGGCCAGGGCGACGGCGCGGGTCTCGTGCACCAGGATCAGCCAGGTGGCAAAGGCCCAGGCGCAGCCGGCCGCGACGCCGCTGCGCACGAAGGGACCGTTGACCTCCATGGCGCGGCGCAGGCCACGCAGGGCCAGGCCCATGCACAGGAAGCCGGCCAGGATCGCGCTGGGCGGCTCGACGCTGGCGCCGATGCGCGCCAGGGCCAGGAGGAAGGCGGCCAGGGGCACGTCGCGGCCGCGGAAGCGCGCGGCGCAGGCGACCAGGAAGACCAGGGACAGGTCCGGGACCCAGCGACCGGGGAAGCCCTCCGAGCCGCGGGCGGCCAGCCAGCCCTGGAGCGCCGTCAGCCAGCTGGCCCAGACGGCCAGCATGGCCCAGGGCAAGAAGGTCGAGCGCCTCAAGGGGCCTCGCCCCCGCGCTGGCCGACCCAGCGCACGCGAATGTCCGTGCTGCGCGCCGTCTCGCCCTCGGGCTCACGCACGGCGAGCAGGTGCGGGCCGGGGCCAAGGGGCAGGGCGCAGGTCCCGATCAGGAGGCCGCGGGGCACCCCCACCTGGCCCGAGCCGCTCCACAGGGTGGCGGGCACGGACTCGCTGCCGGCGACGAAGGTCTGCGGATCGAGGGGCAGGGTCGCGGGCCACAGGAAGTACAGCTCGCCCTTCGCCCCGCGCCCCAGACCACGCAGCTGCCCGAGGACCCAGGGCTCTGGCCCGCCCTCGAGGTGCAGCATCGCCAGGGCGGAGACCGAGAACCCGGGGTCGCCGAGCAGCGAGACGTCCGCCGAGAAGAGCCCCGCGCGGGCGACGCGGCCGAACAGGCGCGTGCCCAGGGCCAGGGCCGAGCCCGCCGCCAGACCATGCCCACGGCCCAGGCCCAGGGAGCGGCCCTCGCGCCAGGGCGACGGCTCGCCCGTCGCGAACAGGCGCGCGCCGAGCCAGAGCGGATCATCGAGGGGGTCCACGTGCACGGCCTTGGCGCGTTGCACCAGGTCCTCGGGACACAGGACCAGGACCTGGAACAAGCCCGCCTCGTAGTCGAGCCCGGGGCGCACGCCGAGCACCGCGGCAGCTCCCTCCCCGTCGCCGTCGCGCGCCAGGGTGCCCAGGCGAAAGCCGTTGGCCAGGCCCACGCGCGCGTCGGCCTCGTCGAGGGCCAGGTCATCGGACTCGTGGACGAAGACCTCCCCCGCCGAGCTCGTGCGCCGGCTGGGGTTGTGCACGTCGAGGCGCACGGAGCCCGCGTGGGGTGCCAGGCCGCCGACGACGAGCTCGCACTCGAGGCCCTCCTGATCGCTGGCGATGCGCGCACCGACCCGGGCCTCGGCATCGGTGACGAGCTGCACCAGGAGCTCCTCGTGATCGCGCCGGCGATCGACCCGGGCCACGGTGCCGACGAACCAGTCGCCGGCCACGACGGGCAGACCGCGCACCAGGTGGGTGTGGCTCTCGACGCGCACCCGGATCGTGTCCAGGTCCCGGCGGTCGATCACCTCGGCGTGGACCAGGGTCACCCCGACCGGCAGCGGCACCGTGCGCGGCAGGGCCGAGTGCAGGACGGCGCGCTCCAGCTCGTCGTGGGCGCGGCGCTCGTCCTGGGCCAGGAGGTGGGCCTCGGCGTCCGAGCCGGTCGCGGCCGCGTGCACCTCCTTGCCCGCACGTCCGATCCACTCGAACGGGGCGGTCAGCTCGGACATGGCACGCGCCGGAAGCACGAGCACGTCCAGGACCCTCTCGAACTCGGGGACCGGCCGCAGGGAGAGGACGACCAGGCCCAGGAGTGCGAGGAGCCGAATGGTGCGCGATCGAAACGGTCGCAAGGATCCCCTCGGACCTCGTTCCTACACCTTCGCGCAGGCCGAAGCCAGGGGCGCCGTACAATCGAACCGCGAGCGGACGACGGTCACGGGCTCTGACCCCGCCCCCGAACGACCTCGAGCAGCTCAGCGCTTATTCCAGGCCTAGCCGCCGGGCCCCGGCCCAGGGAAAGCAGGGGGGAGCTCGCTCCCCCCAAGCCCGTCAGTAGAGGGCCAGGCGCAGGGGCTCGGAGATGCGCCGCAGCCCGCAGGTGCTCGAGGGGTCGAGCACGACGAAGGCCAGGGTCAAGCTCGTGCCGACCAGGGCCGGAGTCGGCGGCAGGGCGAGCACGGGGACATCGGACTCTCCCCGGGCATCGAGGCTGCCGCTGAAGCCGCGGAACACGGGGCTGCGGCCGAGGGAGAGCTCGAACACCCGGTCGCGGGACAGGGGCAGGTTTCCGGCGCAGGTCATGAACGAGCCGGCGGAGGTGGAGGCCAGGAGCTGGTACGGCCTTCCGGCGTCGAGGGGCGAGCACAGTCGGTAGTGGCGCGCGCTGCCGAGCTTGGGCGCCCCGACCGGCGCCAGGGCCGCGTGGGTGCCGCCGACCACGACGCTGGCGCCGGCGGGGTGGTTCAGGTGGTACGTGCCGGGGGCCACGGCGTTGCCCTGGTCGTCGACCTGGGGCCAGACCTGGGTGTACACCTCGCCCGGCTGCAGGGTCACGAACGGGGGCTGCCCGGGGGGAGTGAAGACGACCTGCCCCTGGGCGTCGTAGACCCGGAACCCGGTCGGGTCATGGACCAGGTCGCTCGGGCCGTCGTTGCTCAAGCTGAACACGACGCTGCACCCGAGGGGTGCGCGCTCGGGACCGAAGGTGTGGCTGACCTGGGCGGCGGCGGCGCCGGACAGCGCGAAGAGGACGAGGGTGGTGGCGCCCAGGGCGCGGACGAGAGGGCTCTGCTTCACGTTTCCTCCAACGGGATCCGTGGATGGGGAGCGCAGGGACGTCGCATGGGGGGCCAGACTTCCCCGGATTCGGTAGGCGACGCGTAAGGCTCGAGCCTGCCCGCCTCTACCCGCCTCGATCCGGCGCCTACCTATCGTCTTCGTCCGCCGCCAGCACGCGCGAGAAGACGTCCAGCTTGTCGAGGAAGATGCCCGTGCCGCGGGCGACCGCGGTCAGCGGGTCCTCGGACACGCGGGCGGGGACGCCCAGGTGATCGCCGATGGCCTGGGCGATGCCGTAGAGCAACGCTCCACCGCCGACCAGGGTGATGCCCGTGTCGACCAGGTCCGCGGAGATTTCGGGCGGCGCCTCCTCGAGGATGCCGCGGATCGACTCGCAGATCAGGCGCACCGGGTGTTCGAGGGACTCGCGGATCTCGATCGAGGTGACCGTGGTGCGGCGCGGCAGACCCTGCACCGAGTCGCGGCCCTTGACCTCCATCGAGAGCTCCTGCTCCATCGGCCACGCGGAGCCGATGGTCAGCTTGATGCGCTCCGCCGTCTGTTCGCCGATCAGCAGGTTGTGGTGCCGGCGCAGGTGATTGACGATCGCCTCGTCCATCTCGTCGCCGGCGATGCGCAGGGAGGTCGAGACCACCGCCCCCGCCAG
>JAJFFA010000896.1 GCA_021776885.1 Planctomycetota bacterium | reverse complement strand
CCCGTCGCCTGGCGGAAGACGCGCTCCATGTTGCCGCCCAGGATGCGCGCGATGTCGGCCGCGTCGAAGCCGCGCTCACGCAGCCCCGCGCTCAGGTTGGGGTAGCAGGAGACATCCTCGAGGCCCTCGGGGGTGCGCTGAATGCCGTCGAAGTCGGAACCGATGCCGACGTGCTCGACGCCGGCCACCGTGGCCGCGTGGACGATGTGGTCGAGCACGCGCCCGAAGGCGAGGGGAGCGGACTCGCTCTGCAGAAAGCGCGACTGGGCCATGAACTGCTCCGTGTCGTTGCGACCTCGCAGGGCGCCGTAGTGGGGTGTCTGGCGCAGGCGCGCGTCCTCGGCGCGGGCCGCGGCGTCGAGGAAGGCGGTGCAGAAGACGATGCCGACCACCCCGCCGTGGCTCGCGAGCTCGCGCAGCTGATCGTCGCTCAGGTTGCGCGGGTGGTCGTTGAGGGCGCGGCAGCCCGAGTGGCTGGCGATGACCGGCACGCGGCTGGACTCGAGGGCGTCGAAGAAGGTGCGCTCGCCGGCATGCGACAGGTCGACCAGCATGCCCAGCTCGTTCATGCGCGCGACGACCTCGCGACCGAAGGCCGACAGGCCCTCGGGCACCAGGGCCGGGTCGATGCCCTGGCAGTTGCCCTCGAGCTCCTGGCATGAACGGATCCAGGACAGGTGGTTGTTCCAGACCAGGGTCAGGACGCGCACGCCGCGCTCGAAGAACCACTCGAGGCGCTCGAGGTTCTCCTGCAGGGCGTGCCCACCCTCGATCCCGGGGATGCCCGCCAGGGCGCCCGCCGCGCGGGCCCGATCCAGCCCCTCTCCATTACCCGCCCAAATCAACTGCGAGGGGTGGCGCTGGGCCAGGTCGTGGAAGGCGCCCAGGAGCTGCGCCGCGCGCTGGGCGGGCCCGCTGTCGGGGTTCTCCAGGTAAGCGGGGTCGACCCAGCTGACGAAGACCGCGGCGTCGAGGCCCCCGGCCTGGCCGCGGGGCCAGTCGAGGTGGCCGCAGGAGGACTCCAGCAGGTCCTGGCCCAGGTCGAGGGTCAGCTGGAGCGAGTCGACGTGGGCGTCGAAGACCGAGCGCGGAGTTTGGGGGGGCGTGGGCACGCCCGACACGATAGGGCTGGGCCCCCCGCAAGTCTGGACTGTCATCCTGACAGCCGCGCGCGGGCGCCCCCCCGGCGCCTGCCAGTTTGGCGGTGCCGGCCGGCTTGCGGCCCGCGGCGCGGGGCTCCCCGGACGCCCCAAGCCAGCCCAGGCAAGGGATTTGCAGCCAGGGAGCCCGTCGTGGGCGGCCTCCGGGGTCGCGGCACGCCGTTTGCTCTCCCGCGCCGACTCGCTCCCCCACCCGCCCATGATCGACCGCAGGATGCTGATTGCCGACGACGACACCGAGGTTCGCCTGGGTGCCGCCGATCTGCTCGTGGACCTGGGGCTCGAGATCCTCTTCGCGGGCAGCGGGGACCAGGCCCTGGCCATCGTCAGGGAGAGCGAGCTGCACCTGGTGCTGCTCGACTTCCACATGCCGGGCGTCGACGGGCTCGAGGTGTTCCAGACCATCCACGCCGAGACCCCGCTGCTGCCCTGCATCCTGTGGTCCGGCGCCGCCAGCGAGGCCATCGAGAGCGTGGCCCTGCGCTCCGGCGTGCAGGCCTTCCTGCGCAAGCCCGTGCGACCCGAGCTCCTGCGCCAGGAAGTGCGCCGCGCGCTCGACTCCCACTGGGGCGCCGCCTGACCCCGACATCCACTCCGCCCAGGACTCCGTGTGACGGGGTCGGGCGGTGCATCTGACCAGTTCCGATAGACACTCCTCGAGAAAAGAAACCATGGCCACCAAGACCAAGAAGAAAACGAACATCCGCCCCCTCGGTGACCGCGTCCTCGTCGAGCGCGTCGAGGCCGAAGAGAAGACCGCCGGCGGCATCCTGCTGCCCGAGAGCGCCAAGGAGAAGCCGAAGGAAGGCATGGTCATCGCCATCGGCGCCGGCCGCACCCTCGACAACGGCGAGAAGAGCACCTTCTCGATCAAGAAGGGCGACCGCATCCTCTTCACCTCGTACGCCGGCACCGACGTCAAGATCGACGGCACCGAGTACATGATCATGCGTGAGGACGACATCCTCGGCGTGATCGAGTAAGGCTGCGCCGCACCCCCCTTCACCGCCGCAGGAGACGAATCAAGTATGAGTGCCAAACAGATTAGCTACGACGCCGACGCGCGCGATCACATCCGTTCGGGTGTGCGCAAGCTCGCCAAGGCCGTGAAGGTCACCCTGGGTCCGCGCGGCCGCAACGTGATCATCGAGAAAGCCTTCGGCAGCCCGACGGTCACCAAGGACGGCGTGACCGTCACCAAGGAGATCGAGCTCGAGGACGCCTACGAGAACATGGGCGCCCAGCTCGTCAAGCAGGTCGCCTCGCAGACGAACGACGCTGCGGGTGACGGAACGACGACCGCCACCGTGCTGGCCGAGGCCATCTTCGAGGAGGGCCTCAAGAACGTCACCGCCGGCGCCTCGCCCGTCGCCCTCAAGCGCGGCATCGACAAGGCCGTCGCGGCTTGCGTCGCGCAGCTCGGCAAGATGTCGAAGAGCGTCAAGGGTCACGGCGACATCGCCCAGGTCGGCACCATCGCCGCCAACAACGATGTCGAGATCGGCGAGATGATCGCCCAGGCCATGGACCGCGTCGGCAAGGACGGCGTGATCACGGTCGAGGACGGCCGCACGCTCGAGACCGAGGTCGAGTGGGTCGAGGGTATGCAGTTCGACAAGGGCTACCTCTCGCCGCACTTCATCACCGACCCCAAGACGATGGAGGTGGTCTTCGAAAACCCCTACATCCTCATCCACGAGAAGAAGATCTCGAGCGTCAAGGACATGATCCCGCTGCTCGAGCAGGTCGCCCAGAGCGGCCGCCCGCTGGTGATCATCGCCGAGGACGTCGAGGGCGAGGCCCTGGCGACCCTGGTCGTCAACCGCCTGCGCGGCTCCTTCCAGTGCGTCGCCGTGAAGGCCCCCGGCTTCGGGGATCGTCGCAAGGCGATGATGGAGGACATCGGTGTCCTGACCGGCGCCCAGCCGGTGATCGAGGCCACGGGCGCGACCCTGGAGCAGACCCAGATCGCGGACCTCGGCAAGGCCAAGAAGGTCATCGTCGGCAAGGACGCCACGACGATCATCGAGGGCGCGGGCAAGAAGGACGCGATCCAGGGCCGCATCGCCCAGATCCGTGCGGAGATCGAGAACACCAAGTCGGACTACGACAAGGAGAAGCTCCAGGAGCGCCTTGCGAAGCTCGCCGGTGGTGTGGCTCAGATCAACGTCGGCGCCGCCACCGAGGCGGAGATGAAGGAGAAGAAGGCCCGCGTCGAGGACGCCCTGCACGCCACGCGCGCAGCCGTGGAAGAGGGCATCGTGATCGGCGGCGGCGTCGCACTGCTCTCCTGCATCGCCCCGGTCGAGGCCCTCAAGCTGGACGGTGACGAGCGCGTCGGCGCGATGATCATCCGCCGCTCGCTCGAGGCGCCCCTGCGCCAGATCGCGACCAACGCCGGTCTCGACGGCGCCGTCGTGGTGCAGAACGTGATGCAGGGCAAGAGCCCGAACTGGGGCTACAACGCCGCCACCGAAGTCTACGAGGACCTGGTCAAGGCCGGCGTCATCGACCCCACGAAGGTCGTGCGCTCGGGCCTGCAGAACGCGGCCTCGGTCGCCAGCCTGCTCTTGACCACGGACGCCCTCGTCTCGGAGCTTCCGAGCAAGGACGAGGGCGCCGGAGCCCACGCCGGCCACGCCCACTAGGCGTCGCCTCCACAACCTCTCGAGAGGCCGCCGCGTTCAGACCGCGGCGGCCTCTTTGCGTTCCTGCACCGGGTGGGCGAGAAAATGCGGCCCGGCGCTGAAGGGGCGGGGCGTCTCGGCGCACCGAGTACCCTGTCCTGTACCCCCGACCCGCCGCTCTCCCGGAGTTCCCATGTCGACCCCCCTCGCCTGCACCCTCGCCCTCGGCGCCGCCCTCCTGCCCCAGGTTGGCCCCACTCAGGCGGACCCCGCTCAGGCGCCCGACCCCGCACAGGTCATCGTGCTGGACCAGGTGACGGTCATCGACGTCGACACGGGCACGGCCCTCGCCGGCCAGCGCGTCACCCTGCGCGGCGACAAGATCGAGTCCGTCGACTCCTCGGGGTCGATCCCGGAGGGGGCGCGCGTGATCCCGGGCGAGGGCCTGTACCTGCTCCCCGGGCTGATCGACTCCCACGTGCACTACAGCGCCTCGCCGGACACCTACGGCCCGCTGATGATCGCGAACGGTGTGACCCTGGTGCGCGACACGGGCTCCGAGACCGAGGGCATCCTGGCCCTGCGCGCCGAGCTGGCCGCGGGCGAGCGCCTGGGTCCCGAGCTCCTGTGCACCGGCGCCATCGTCGATGGGGATCCCCCCGTGTGGCCCTTCTCGGAAGCCTGCGACACCGAAGAGGAAGGGCGCGCCGCCGTGCGCAAGCTGCACGCGGCCGGGGTCGATCAGATCAAGGTCTACAGCCGGCTCCTGCCCGAGGTCTACGCCGCCATCGTCGACGAGGCCCACGACCTGGGGCTGCAAGCCATCGGCCACGTGCCCGACGGGCTCTCGATGCTCGACGCCCTCGACGTCGGCCAGGACGGGGTCGAGCACCTCTCCGGCTTCGAGCTGGTCATCGCGCAGAACGTACCCGACGCCGAAGCCGCCCCGGGCGCGGGCCCCTGGTCCAGCTTCGCGCACTGGAACCGCTACCCCGAGGCCGACCCCCAGAACATGGCCGCCGTCTACGGCGAGGTGGCCGAAGCCGGCGTCGTGCACTGCCCGACCCTGGTGGTCATCGCGGGCATGGGGCAGGTCGCCGATCCGAGCCGGCGCAACGAGGCCCTGCTCGAGTACGTGCCCGCCTACCTGCGTGGCTTCTGGAACAGCGAGACCTACGCCGCCTTCGGGCGCACGACCGTCAGCGCCTTCCCGCACATGCTCTCGATGGTCGGCGAGCTGCACCGCGCCGGCGTGCCCCTGATCGCCGGCACGGACCTCTCGAACCCCTACACCATCGCGGGCTTCTCCCTGCACGAGGAGCTGCGCCTGTTCCAGCAGGCCGGCATCTCTGCCCCGGCAGCCCTGCGCGCCGCGACCCTGGGGCCGGCCGAGTTCTTCGGGG
>JAJFFA010000895.1 GCA_021776885.1 Planctomycetota bacterium | reverse complement strand
AGGTGATCGTCGTGTCGTCGACGGCCAGGTTGCCCGAGTCGACGAAGACCGTGCCGAAGAAGGGCGAGGTGTCGATCAGGTACTTGTGCCAGGTGCCGTTCGGGTCGCCGTCGTCCGACACGGCCAAGAGGAAGCCCTGGTTGGCGTCGCTGGCGAAGGCCACGAAGCGCCCGCTGTGGGAGTCCCAGACCACCTCGGGGTCGAAGCAGAAGGTGCTCGCGCCCACGCTGCCCCAGAAGCCTCCGCCGCCGTTGATGTCCTGGAAGAACTGCTGCGTCCCGTCCTTGAGCCACCAGCCGATCCCGCCGTTGACCATGGCCACGATGTGGTCCATCCCCACGGCGAGCTCGGGATCCGGAGGCGTCCAGCCCGTGTTCGTGAAGGCCTGGAAGTCGAGGTCCGCCATCGAGCCCAGGCTGTGCACTTCATCGTCCGCACCCTGCTCGACCACATCGCGCGGGTCGAAGGTGGGCGGGTCGTGGGGACGGGCGCCCTCGGCGGGCGGGTCGAGGTGGAGGCCGAGTTCGACGAGGGCGCCCGCGTCCTCGCTCGCTTCAGCCAGCTCGACGCCTTCCGGCGCGAGGAACGTCACGTGGGCGCCGCTGCCGTCCCCCAGGCCTGCGTCACCGCTCCAGGCCACGGCGGCGCGGCCGTCCGCGGCGAGGTGCATGCGGCGCGTGCCGCGCGCGGCGGCCAGGCGCTGGGGACCGTCTGTGTGCTCGGTGATGCGGAACGCGGAGCCCGTCGGGGCCCCTTCGGCGTCGAGCGCACTCGCGAAGAGCCCGCCCTCACGCCGCGGCCCGTCCGCGAAGCGCGTCCACGCGATCCAGCCGCCTGCGCCCGCCCGCGTGGCGATCGCGAGGCCGCTGGTGTAGCCCTCGCCCTCGACGGCCAAGCTGTGCGGCGCGCTCCACTCGAGCTCGCCTGCGCCGTTCCACGTCATGCTGCGCAGGCGCACCTCGTAGTCCTCTCCCTCGGCGCTGAGCCAGGCGACGAGAGCACGGCCGTCGTCCGCGAGGTCGAGGGTCGGCTCGATCCCTCCCTCGCCCGCGGCGTCGATCCGCTCTTCCTTGCCGAGGCCCACGCCCTGCGCGTTGAAGCGGCGCAGGAACACACCGTCCGGCTTCGAGTCCGAGCCCGCGCGGGCGTAGGCCACGAGGGCGCGCCCGGCGGCGTCGGTGGCGAGGGCGGGGGTGCGGTGCACGGCGCCGCCGGCCGACGCGACGAGGAAGTCCTCACCCGCGACGCTCCCATCCGCAGCGAGGCGCCGCGCGCGCACCTCGATCCCGCTCTCCTCCGCGCCGGTCTCGTCCACAGCGGGCGAGAGCCAGACGACGAGCGCCCCGCCGTGCGGCAACGCGGCGACCAGGGGGTCGGTCTGGTGCCCGGCCGAGCGCTCGTTGACCAGCACCTCCGGCGTGGCACTCGCGAGGTCCGCGGAGAAGCGGCGTGCGACGATCGCGCCCTGGTCTCCGTCCGCGCCGAAGGAGCGCCAGACGAACCACGCGCCGCCCTGGTCGTCGAGGGCGACGGCCGGCTGCATCTGGTGCCCCTCGGTGTTCGCGTTGACCTGCACCTCCGCGCTCAGGATCGCGCCGTCCGCACCGAGGGCCCGAGCGTAGACACCGTAGGCGCCGCCCTGCTGGCGACGGCTCTGCCAGGTCACGAGGGTCCGACCCTGGGCGTCGACATCGAGGGCGACCTCGTCCTGGCTGCTGCGCGAGAACTCGCTCGCGCGCAGCTCGAGGCGCTGCAGGGGCGGCAGTTCAGGCGCTGAAACGACCTGGGGTTCTTCGACCTGGGACGCGGGGAACGCGGTGAGGAGAGCGAAAAAAAGCACGAACATGGGGACTCCCGATTCTCGAGGAAGACGCCGAGGGCGGTGTGGGTGACTGCTTCGAGGATACACGCTGGCCCAGGGCGCGCGTCCGATCCCCCTGGTACCCGGGAAGCCCGCGCGGGTGCGGGCGTCCGCGCCGCCATGGCCGACGAGACACCGAGGGTCGAGGCACCCCCGCATCCCGGTCGCTGGCGTCACCTGCGCATCCGGCCGAGCTTCCTCGCCGCCCTCGGCCTGGTCCTGTTCTTCGTCTGGTGGCGCATGCTGGCCATGCCCGGGAGCAGCTACCGCGGAGCGCTGGCTGCGCCGGGGCCGCGGATGAAGCAGGTCGAGGCCGAGCTGCGTAGGGATGTGGAGCACCTGGCAGGGACGATCGGTGCCCGCAGCCTGGGCGCCGCGCCCCAGGGGCTGGCGCGCGCCGCGGACTGGATCGCGGGCGAGCTCGAGCAGGTCGGCTACGCCGTCGCGCGCCTGCCCTACCGCGCGGGCGAGGCATGGGTCGAGAACCTCGAGGCCCGCCGTCCGGGCGGATCGCTGGCGGAGGAGATCGTGATCGTCGGCGCGCACTACGACGGCTTCGGCCACTCCCCGGCCGCCAACGACAACGCCAGCGGGGTCGCCGCCAGCCTGGCCCTGGCCCGCTTCTGCGCCGACGCGCGCCCGGCCCGCAGCCTGCGTTTCGTGTTCTTCGCCAACGAGGAGCCGCCCTGGTTCCGGTCGCAGGCCATGGGCAGCCGGGTCTACGCCCGCGACTGCCGTGAGCGCGGCGAGCGCATCGCCTGCATGTGGAGCCTCGAGACCCTGGGCTGCTACGACCCGCGCCCCGGCTCCCAGCGCTATCCCGTGCGCGCCCTCGCGCTCTACTACCCCGACCGGGCGGACTTCGTGGCGTTCGTGGGCAACCTCGCGTCCCGCGCCCTGGTGCGCCGCACGGTGTCCCTCTTCCGCCAGCACGCCGCCTTCCCCAGCGAGGGCGCGGCCCTCCCGTCCTGGGTCCCCGGGGTGGCCTGGTCGGACCACGCGTCGTTCTGGCGCGAGGGCTACCCGGCGCTCTTGATCACCGACACCGCGCTCTTCCGCGACCCGCGCTACCACACGACGGAAGACCTGCCCTCCGCCCTCGACTACCCGTCCCTGGCGCGGGTGGTGCTCGGCCTGGAGGCGGTGCTGGCGCAGCTCGTCGCGGAGTGATCCGGACTAGGGCACGAGCTGGGCGCCGCGCTCGAAGGCCTTGCGGTCCGCTTCGAGGTCGGTCGGGTCGATGCGCGCCGCCGGGTCGAACCACGGGTTCGGCGAACCCAGGACGCCGGGCGCGCAGGAGGTGGCGCGGGGCACGTCCCCCGGCCCCGCCGGGCCGACGGCCGCGCGCCGCGGC
>JAJFFA010000894.1 GCA_021776885.1 Planctomycetota bacterium | reverse complement strand
CCATCCCCCCCCATGCCCTACCCGTCCGTCACCCTCGACACCGACCGGCTCCCCTCCGGCCCCTGGATCTACGCCCGCCAGGTCCTCGTCGACGGCCCCCCGCCCGAGAACGGCGGCCTGGTCGAGGTCGCCGATGCCTCGGGACGCTTCTTCGGCCATGGGCTCTTCAACGGCAACTCCGACATCCGCGTGCGCATGCTCTCGCGGGGCAAGAAGAGCGAGCTGGCGCGGCCGCGCGACTTCCTCCTGCGGCGCCTGGCTGCCGCGGACCGCCTGCGGCGCAAGGTACTGCGGCTGCCCGAGGTGACCGACGCCTGGCGGCTGGCCCACGCCGAAGGCGACGACCTGCCCGGGCTGATCATCGACCGCCTGGGACCGGTTGCGGTTTGCGAGCACCACGCCCTGGGCTTCTGGAAGCTGCGCGAGGAGGTCGAGTGGGCCCTGAAGCAACTCGACCCGCAGGTTCAGGTCGTGCACCGCATGCCGGCGGCGGCCCAGCGCTCCGAGGGCGTCGAGCTGCGCGGCGAGGAGCCCCGCGCACAGCCCGTCGACCTGGTGGAGCACGGGGTCACCTTCCGCGTCGTGCCCGCCGGCGGGGACACGACCGGCGGGGTCTGCGACCAGCGCGACAACCGCCAGCGGGTCGCCACCTTCGCCCGCGGCCGCGACGTCCTCGACCTGTGCTGCAACGGAGGCGGCTTCGCCCTCTTCGCGGCGGCGGCCGGGGCGCGACGCGTGCGGGCGGTCGACCTGGACGAGGAGGTGCTCGAGACCGCCGTGGCCTCGGCGCGGCTCAACCAGCTCGACATCGACTTCCGCCACGAGGACGCCTTCCACACCCTGCGCCAGGTCGCGAAGGAGTCACCGCGACCCGAGCTGATCATCCTCGACCCGCCCAAGCTGATCCGCGGCCGGGCGCAGCAGGAGGAGGGCCAGAAGCGCTACCTCGATCTGAATGCACTCTCCCTGGAGGCCCTGGCCCCGGGCGGCCTGCTCTTCACGTTTTCGTGTTCGGGAGCCCTGGAGCTGGCAGCCTTCGTGGGCATCCTGTTCCAGGCGGCGCGGCGCGCCGAGCGCTCGATCCGTGTGCTCGAGGTCCTGGGCGCCGGGCCGGACCACCCGCAGCGGCCAGAATTCACGCGGTCGCGCTACCTGAAGGGTGTCGTTCTGGCCGTGGATTGAGCGCAAACGAACAATACGGTGGAACAGGGCCCATCCACTCGCCATGATGCCCATGGACGCGCCCTCGCGCGGACCTCTTTCGGTCCGTTCGGGGGCGTGCCCGTGCCCGGGAAAATTCCGCTCCCCGGTCACACGTTCCCCGCGGGATTCCGAGTGCGCATGAGCCTGGCCATTCTCGTCACCCACGAACGCTGGCAGGATTTCGACACCGCCTGGCAAGAGGCCATCGACAGCGGGGCCCCGGTCGAGGACCTGCTGGTCGCCCTGCGTCTGGCCGGCGACAAGAAGCGCATCTCGCGCTGCTCCCAGAAGGCGCGCGAGCACGCCTTGAAGCTGGAGGCCGACGATCGCTTCGCCGATGCCGCCCACGTGCTGGGCGCCGTCCTGGTCGCGGGCGCCAACCCGTCCGAGGTGCAGACCCCCCTGTGGCGCTGCGCCGTCAAGGCCTGGGGCGAGGAGCCCTGGTGGCCCGGGTACTGCGAGCTGATCGGACTCCAGGAGGGCGCACCCGACCTGCGCGCCCCGTGGAAGGCCTTCTCCAAGCTGGCCAGCTTCACGGTCGGCAGCCACGTCTTCCACCCGGGTGGCTGGGGCGTGGGCGAGGTGCTCGAGGTCAAGCCCTCGGAGCTCGAGATCGTGGTGCGCTTCCACAACGGGCGCCAGGACAACTTCCCGATGAACGCGATGATCGACATCTTCGATCCGCTTCGTCCGAGCGACATCCGCGCCCAGTTCTACGTCGACGCCGAGGGCCTGCGGAAGCACGCCAAGAAGGAGCCCCTGGACGTGCTGAAGCGCATCCTCGAGCGCCACAACGGTCAGGCCAGCTCGGTGGTGATCCGCAACGCGATGCTGCAGATCGGCATCGAGGGCAGCGCCTGGTCGGCCTGGTGGCGCAAGGCGCGCAAGCTGGCCGAGAACTCCGAGTGGTTCGAGGTCACGGGCAGCGCCCAGAAGGCGACGGTGCGCCTGCTGCTGGCCGCCAAGGATCCGGTGACGACCCTGAAGAAGCAGCTGCACCAGGCGGGAAGCCTGGCCGACGTGCACACCCGCGTGCGCGACCTCTTCATCGGCGACAACGTCGAAGAGCGCGTGCGCGAAGCGGGCCTGGAGCTCCTGGCCGAGGCCGCCGAGAGCGAGGACGAGCCCGTGACCGAGAGGCTCGCTGCCTGGCTCTTCCTGCGCGACCAGACCAAGGAAACGCCTCCGGCAGCCCTGGCCGTCCTGGCTGCGGCACGCCTGGCCGAGGTGCCCACCGACCCCTCGATCCCGCCGGCCCTGTGGGCCCTGTTCCAGGAGCTGCCCAGCGCCAAGGACCAGGAGCGCACCGTCGACCTGATGCGCGAGCTGTTCGGCGACGAGTTCCTCGACGAGGTGGCGCGCCACCTGCCCCACGCCGCCTCCGGCGCGGTGCGAGCCTTCGTCGACGCCCTGCGCGAAGGCAAGCGCCGGGACGCACTGCTCGACCACTACCTCGGCCTGCTTGCCCGTCCCCTGCGCGCCCCCACCCTGCTGGTGACCCTTGCGCGCCTGTTCGAGGACAGCAAGCTCGAGGCGGAGAACCTGCCCACGCCGATGCAGCGCGCCCAGGCGCTCCTGTCCCTGGCCAACAGCCTGTTCAAGCAGCGCCGCGGCAACCCGCACCTGACGCGGGTGCACCAGCGCCTGGTCGACCTCTTGAGCAAGGGCGATGCCCCGCTGTTGCGCATGCTGCTGAAGGGCGCCGACGTCTCGGCCATGCACAGCCTGCAGATGCTCGTCGGGCGCGGCGTCGACGACGCGATCGACCACCTGGTCACGGACATGGCGCTCGAGCTCGACCGCCACTTCTTCTCGGCCAGCCAGGGGCCGTTCTGGTCGGGCACGACGATCTGGACCACACGTCAGGGGCTCGAGAAGCGCAGCGCCGAGCTGCGTCACCTGCGCGAGGTCAAGATCCCCGAGAACCAGGACGCCATCGGGCGCGCCGCCTCCTACGGCGACCTCTCGGAGAACGCCGAGTGGGAGGCCGCGATCGAGGAGCAGCGCAACCTGACCAGCCGCGCTTCGGCCATCGAGGCGGAGCTGCGCGAGGCGGACCTGATCGAGAACGCCGCCATGCCGGAGGCCACGGTCTGCCCGGGCACGGAGGTGCGCTACCGCGAGAAGGGCTCCGGAGAGGAGCGCGAGATCGTGATCCTGGGCCCCTGGGACGAGGAGGAGTTCGGCGGCCACCAGGTCGTCAGCTACCGCGCGCCCCTGGCGGCGGGCCTGCTCGGGCTGCACGAGGGCGACTCGGTCACGATCCAGTTGCCGGAGTCGGAGTTGCCGGTCGAGGTGCTCGAGGTCCGCTCCGCGGACCTCGATGGGTGAGGGTGGACGGGGACGGGGAGAGTGAGGGTGAGGCGACCGAGGAGGGTTGCCGAACCGAGAGCTGAGGTAGGGGCGAACGCGGGCGGGTGTCGGGGGTCCGAGCCGACGGGCGCACGCCTCGCCGGCGCGGGCTTCGCCCGCTGCGGCTCGAGATGGGGTGAGCAGCGGTTGCGCGAGGCTGGTGACTTTCTATGCCGTTTAACGCGCGGCTGCGCCGCTGGGGGAAAGGCTCGGCTGCGCCTCGCTTCCCCCGAACGGCGCTTCGCGCCGGGGCCGACCTGCGGTCGGCCGGGTCAGAACGGTTCGGGGGGCTGAGACACGCCATTCGCCATTACCGAACCAGGTTCACAACCACACACCTGGCCGGACGGTTGCAGC
>JAJFFA010000893.1 GCA_021776885.1 Planctomycetota bacterium | reverse complement strand
ATCGACTGGCGCGAGGCGCGTCACATGCTCAACGGACGCCTGGAGCGGATCGCCGATCCGCTCAAGAAGGGGCGTCGCTTGCTCGAGGAGGCCATCGGGGTCGATCCGTCGCACGAAGAGGCGCGGCTCTACCTCGCCTTCCTCGAGGACCACGAGGGCCGGCCCCTGCGATCGGCCGAGGGCTACCGCGAAGTGTTCGAGACCGGCGTGAACCCGGTGAACCGGGCCCACGCGGCGATCCAGCTAGGTCGCCTCTACTGGGACGAACAGAACTACAAGAAGTCGCTCACCCTCTGGCGCTGGGTCGTCATGAGCGGTCTGGCCGACTCGGACGAACGTTTCTGGTTCGTCCGCCTCAACGTGGGGCTGGGCTACGCCGTAAGGCATCAGACTGATCGTGCGCTCGATTACTTCGAGACACTCGTCACCATCTACCCGGGGCGCGCGGCAGACGCGGCACGGGTCCTCGCAGAGGCACCGGAGTTGCGGGAACCCATCGCAACTCAGGAGGGATTCGCGGAGGCGCTAGTTCAGCGCTGTCCGCAACTCTTTCCGGTGCCGACCTCACAGGCCGGAAACAGTTAGGCGTGGGAGGAGACTCTTGAAGATCCAAATGGAACACCTGACCAAGAAACAGACCCTTCTCGCCCTCGTGGCTTCGCTTGCGACCCTGGTCGGGTCAGCGAGCGCAGGGGGCGCATACTCGGGCGGTGGGACCGTGGGGTCCCTGCCCAACACCGACGGGAACACGGACGGTTCGCGCGACGACTTCCTGCTGCGGACCTCTATCTACCTGGTGGCTCCGAACGCCGACGTGCTCCACGACGCCGTTCTCTCGGGCAGCACCAGCGTGATCGAGAGTGAAGTGCTCGACGACGGACGACTGAGTGTGACCTTCGCCCCAATCGCTCCAGGGGTGCCCCTGCGTCTCGACGAGGCGGTGCTGATGATCCCCGGCGTCGAGGTCGGCGTCCGTGCTCCCGAGGCGGGAGGTGCCACGCGCATGTTCCTCAGCTTCGAGGGAGCGCGCACCGCCCCGGTGCTCGTGCGCCAGGGCCAGGCCCTGCGCATCCCTGCGGAGCGCCTGCTGCGCGACAACCTGCTGGACACGCCGGTGCTCCTGTACACCAGCCACCGCTTCCATGGCCGCTCGGTCTTCCGCATGACAAGCGAGAGCGGCGTCCTGACCATCGACTGACACCCGACCGAGAGTCGGCAGTCCCGGGCTCAATGCGACCCCGCGTTCCTATCGGAACGCGGGGTCGCGCGCTTGCTGCGGGGCTCGCCCGCGCTCCCTGATCCTGAGGCGCGTTGCAGCGCCCCGCTCCCCGGTGCACACTCGCGCCCATGCCGGATCCCATCCTCGCGATCGACGCCGGGACCACCGGCGTGACCTCGATCCTGTTCGACGCGGACCTCGAGCCGCGCGCCAAGGCCTACCGCGAGTTCGAGCAGGGCTTCCCGCGGCCGGGTTGGGTCGAGCACGAGGCCGGGGCGATCCTGGCCGCCGTCGATGCGACGACGGCGGAGGTCCTCGCGGGCGTCCCGGCCCTCTCCGCCGTGGGCATCACCAACCAGCGCGAGACGATCTTCGCCCTGGACCGTTCGAGCGGAGAGGCCCTCGGGACGGGCATCGTGTGGCAGGACCGGCGCACGGCCGAGCGCTGCCGTGAGCTCGCGGCTGCCGGGCATGGCCCCGACGTGCGTGCCCGCACCGGCCTCGTCCTCGACCCCTACTTCAGCGCGACCAAGGCCGAGTGGATGCTCGCCGAGCGTGGCGAGGTTCGCGCCGCGGCGCAGGCGGGAACCCTCGCCTTCGCCACGGTCGACGCGCTCCTCGTGCACCACTTGACGGGCGGGACGCGCCTGGCTACCGACCCGACCAACGCCTCGCGCACGATGCTGTTCGACATCGAGCGGCGCGCCTGGAGCCCGGAGCTGGGTGCACTCTTCGGCATCGACGAGAGCTGGCTGCCGGAGGTGGTCGCTTCGAGTGGCGACTTCGGCCTGGCGCGCTTCGGTAAGCTCGAGGCGCCGATCCGCGGCATCGCGGGGGATCAGCAGGCCGCCCTCTTCGGTCAGGGTTGCTGGGAGGAAGGCGGCTTCAAGGCGACCTACGGAACGGGCTCGTTCCTGGTCCTGAACACGGGCGAGCGGCGGGTCGAGTCGGAGCGCGGGCTCCTGACCACCCTGGCCGCTGCACGGGACGGCAGCGCGTGCTTCGCCCTGGAGGGCAGCGTCTTCGCCGCGGGCGTCGTGATCCAGTGGCTGCGGGACCAGCTCGGCATGCTCGACGAGGCCCAGGCCTCCGAGGCTCTGGCGCGCACGGTGCCCGACTCGGGTGGGGTGTTCTTCGTGCCGGCCTTCGCCGGGCTGGGCGCGCCCTACTGGGATCCCGATGCCCGCGCGGGTCTCTTCGGTCTGACCCGCGGGAGCTCCCGAGCGCACATCGCGCGCGCCGCCCTCGAGGGCATCGCCTTCCAGTGCGCGGAGATCGTCGAGCTCCTGCGGGACGAGACGCGGCTGGCCGTGGACGAGCTCCTGGTGGACGGGGGAGCCAGCGCGAACGACCTCTTGATGCAGATCCAGGCGGACGTCACGGGTGCGCGGGTGCGCCGGCCCGCCAACGTCGAGGCGACCGCGCGCGGCGCGGCGGCCCTGGCAGGCGTGGGCGCAGGCGTCTGGAGCGACCCCGCACAAGCGGCGGCCTTCAGCGCTCCGAGTGCGACCTTCGAGCCGACCCTCGACGCGGCAGAGCGTGCAGAACGACTGGCCGGGTGGCGCGCAGCCGTGGCCCGCGTGCGCTCGTGACCCGCACGGAACGAGGGCCGGCGTACGGAGGCGTACGGATGCGTACGCCCGTAGGGGCACGCTACTCGTCGGGCCAGACGCAGCCCTCGACGCAGGCGCGCTCCACGCCCGAGAGCGTGCCCTCGCCGGCCTCCGCGCTGGAGTAGCCCATGGAGGCGAGCTGCTTGCGGTCGTGCTCGCTGAGCGCCGGCAGGTCGGTGCTGCGCGCCAGGAGGTCCGCGCGCAGACGCAGGGACGACGCGCCGAGCTGGGCGATACGCTCACGCAGGCCCTCGAGGGCGCCGGGGTCGAGGGCGGCGCCCGCTCCCCGGCCCCGGGGGTCCTGGGCCAGGTCGAGGGCGCGTGCACTCCAGGGCTCCGCGCCCCGCGCTTCGAGCAAGGTCAGGCTGTCGCCCCGGGCCAGGGCGGCCTGGCGCAGGGGCACGGCGCTGCCGTCGAAGAGCAGGAGCTCGGCCAGGTAAGTGCGCTCCTCTTCGGCGGGCTCGCCCCGCGCCAAGGGCAGGAGGTCCGTGCCCTGCATCGACTGCCAGCCGGGGACCCCGGCCGCGGCGCCGAGGGTTGCCGCGATGTCGACCAGGCCGACGCCCGAGTCGATGCGCAGGCCGGCCGGCAGGGCCGCGGGCCAGCGCAGGATCAGGGGCACGTGGGTGCTCTCGCTGAAGAGCTGTCGCCGGTGGGTCTTGTGGCCGTGCTCGAAGAACTCCTCGCCGTGGTCGGCCGTGACGATCACCAGGGTGTCCTGCTCGAGGCCACGCTCGTCCAGGGCATCGAACAGACGTCCGAGGATCGAGTCGACCCAGGCGATCTCGCCGTCGTAGAGCGCCACGAGGTGCTCGAGATCGCGCGCGGCCATGCCCCCGTGGACGTCCGAGTCGGCCGCGGTCACGCGGCGCCCGTCGATCGGTCCCGTGTAGTCGGGATCGAAGCGCGTGTCGAAGGGAGCGGGGGGCGTGTACGGATCGTGGACGTCGAAGAGGTGCAGGAAGAGGAAGAAGGGGCGCTGCGTGTCACGCTCGGTGTCGAGCCAGGTCAGGGCGCGCTCGAGGACCTCTTCGCTCGAGGGCAGGGTGTCGTCGAACAGCGCCGGGTGGGCGTCGGCCAGGGCGCGCAGGGCGCCGGTGTCACCGGCGGCGCGCAGGCGCTCGAACTCGGGGCCCACCACGGGGTGGGACCAGAAGCGGTGACCCAGGCGCTCCCACTGGTCGAACCCGGGGCCGAAGCCGAACTGCCGCTCGAGGTACTTCCAGGTGTAGAAGCCGGCGGTGGCGTAGCCCGCGTCGGACAGGGCTTCGGAGACGAAGCGACCGCGCAGGGGCGGGGGCACGGGCTCGCCCTGCTCGTCGCGCCGGGTCCAGAGGCGGTCGTCGCAGACCCCGTGGCTGCTGACGAAGAGGCCGGTCAGGAGCGAGAGGTGGGCGGGCAACGTCCAGGACGAGGTGGACCAGGCGCGCTCGAACAGGACGCCCTCCTGCGCGAAGGCGTCGAGGCGCGGGGAGGTCGGGCGCTCGTAGCCGTAGCAGGACAGGTGGTCGGCGCGCAGGGTGTCGACGCTGACCAGCAGGATGTGGGGCGGACGCGACGAGCTCTGCGGCGCGTCGTCGCTGCAGCCGGCGAGCCAGGCGCCCAAGAGCAGGATCGGACCGGTCCAGGCGCGGATCATGGGCGGAGTGTAGCGGCAATTCCGGGCACGGGCTCAAGCGCCCCGCCTGACGTCCGAGAACAAGAGCGGCTGCTCCCCATGGAATCGATCGCCGCAAACTCCGGCGTCCCCCCCGTCCTGCGTCCCGCCCTGGCCCTGGACGGTGATCTGGCGGCCGTGCTGCGCGAGGGCCGTGTCGTCTCCGGCGACGTGGTCGAGCGGCTGGACGGGGGCACGATCGTGATCGCTATCGGCTCCCAGCGCGTCCCCGCGGACACCGAAGTGGACCTGGCCGTCGGTGAACGCCTCAACCTGCGCGCCGAGCGGCAGAACGGGCGGATCGTGCTGCGTGTGCTGCCCGATGGCGCGGCCGCGGGCAGCGAGCCGCCCCTCGCGGGCATCCTGCGCGCGCTCTTCGGCGTCGACCCGGCGCTGCCCTCGCTGCTGGCGGACCTGGCCCATGCCCTCGGCTTGCGGGGCGCGGGAGATGGAGCGCCGGCTCAGCCCGAGAACACGCCCTCGGCCCCGCAGCCCCTGGGAGCCGAAGTCCTGCAGCGCCTGGCCGACCCCGAGAGTCCGGCCCGGGTCGAGCTGCACGCGGCCTTGACCGAGGTGCTGCGC
>JAJFFA010000892.1 GCA_021776885.1 Planctomycetota bacterium | reverse complement strand
TCCTCCATCACCTCGTGGGTGATGCGCGCGATCTCCTCGCGCTCGAGGCGCGCGTCCGGCCGCACCACGGAGGGCCCGCCGATGCGCGTCGCCGGATCGCTGACCCCGAGCTCGGGATCCTCGACCGTCTGCACCGGGCTGCGACCGCGGCGCTTGAGGAAGTCGAGCACCGTGTTGGTGCCGATGCGGTACAGCCACGTGTAGAAGCTGGACTGGTGCTGGAAGGTCTCGAGGCGGCTGTAGGCCTTGAGGAAGGTGTCCTGGACGATGTCCTCGACCTCGACCGCGCTCTTGGTGTAGTTCCGTGCGAGGGCGAAGAGACGGTCCTGATAGCGCTCGACGAGCAGCTGAAAGCTGGCCTGCTGGCCGGCGAGGACCTCCCGAACCAAGGAGTCGTCCTGTACGGAGGGGTCTTGCATCATCCTGGCACCCATGACAGCGCCCAAAGACGCCAACCTCGGTCCGCTATTCCCGCGGATCGCGGACGGGTACGGCGTCGGCCTCGACCCCGCCCAGGGTGTGCCCCAGCTTGTCCCGCTTCGTGCGCAAGTACTTGACGTTACTCGTGTTGGGAGCGGTGGTGAGGGGGATCTGGTCCACGACCTCGAGGCCGTAGCCCGCCAGCCCGTGGATCTTCTTGGGGTTGTTCGTCAGCAGCTTCATGCGCCGCACCCCCAGGTAATGGAGGATCTGGGCCCCGATGCCGTACTCGCGCAGGTCCACGGGCAGCCCCAGGGCCTGGTTGGCCTCGACGGTGTCCAGGCCCTCGTCCTGCAGCCGGTAGGCCCGCAGCTTGTTGGCCAGACCGATGCCCCGGCCCTCCTGCCGCAGGTAGACCAGGATCCCGCGTTCGGCCTCGCCGATGATCTGCAGGGCCTTGTCCAGCTGTGAGCCGCAGTCGCAGCGCAGGGAGTGGAACGCATCCCCCGTCAGGCACTCGGAGTGCACCCGGACCAGGATGGGCTCGTCGAGGGCCGGGCGCAGGCCGTCGACTTCGGGCTCCGGAAGGCCCTTGCCCAGGGCCATGTGCTGCTTCTCGTCGACCAGCGAGCCGAACAGGTGGCTCTGGAAGGTCCCGTAGCGGGTGGGCAGGGGCACATCGAGCTCGAGGGGCTGGATCAGGCGCTCGTTCTTGCGACGCCAGGCGATCAGGTCCTCGATCGTGCAAATCAGGAGCCCGTGGGTCTCGGCGAAGCGCTCGAGGTCCGGCATGCGCGCCATCGAGCCGTCGTCGTTCATGATCTCGCACACGATCCCGGCGGGCCGCCCGCCAGCCAGGCGCGCCAGGTCGACGATGCCCTCGGTCTGCCCTCCGCGGACCAGGACCCCACCTTCACGTGCCTTTAGAGGGAAGATGTGACCCGGTCGGGCCAGATCTTCCGGTCCGCAGGCGGGGTCGCAGGCGACCTGGATCGTGCGCGCGCGGTCCGCGGCGCTGATCCCCGTCGTGACCCCGGTGCGGGCCTCGATCGAGACGGTGAACGGGGTGCCGTGCTTGGAGGTGTTGCGGACCGCCTGGGCATCGAGCTGCAGCCGCTCGCAGTACTCCTCGCTCATGGGCATGCACACCAGGCCACGCCCCTCACGCACCATGAAGTTGATCGCCTCGGGGGTGACGTGCTCGGCCAGCATGGCCAGGTCGCCCTCGTTCTCCCGGTCGGGGTCGTCGACCAGGATGATCATCTTCCCTTTGCGCAGGTCCTCGAGAACGTCGGGAATGCTGGCGATGGTCATGGAGCGGGCTCGCAATTGCGGTTTCGGTCGGGATCCGGGGCCAATCGGGCCTACCGCGATCCCCATGACCGATCCGACATGATAAGGGAAAGCACTACCCGCGAGCCAACCACCGCGCCCCCAAGAGGCCTCGATGACCCGCCCGGTCCGCCCCCTACCCCTCCGCGCCCAAGTCCTGACCCTGCTCCTCTGCGCCTGCGGCTCGACCCGCGGCGCGCTGGAGGCGGGGCCCGAATCCGTCGGCCCGCCCCGCGACCCGGACCTGGCGCGGCTCGAGCTGGCCCGCTTCGAGGATCGCCGTGACGCGGGGCAGGGACGCCTGGCGGCCTTCCTGCAGCACGCCGACGTCGACGTCCGGCGCCGCGCCGCGGCCGCCCTGGGGCGCATCCCGGCGGTCGAGCGGGGTTCGGCCCGCGAGCGGGCCTCGAGCAGCGCGGTGACCCGCGCCCTGGTCGAGGCCCTCGACGACTCCGCGGTCGAGGTGCGCATCGCCGCCGCCTTCGGACTGGGGCAGCGCGCGGACGTCTCCGCGGCGCCGCAGCTCCTGGCGCACATGGAGGACACGACGCCGGGAGTCCGCGCGGCGCTGGTCGAGGCCACCAGTCGGCTGGCCGTGGACGAGCCGAGCCTGCGCGAGGAGGTGCTGTACGCCCTCGACGACCCGTCGCCGAAGGTGCGCATGGAAGCCGTCGTCGGTACTCATCGCTGGCCGCGCACGGCCAGCGGAGCGAACTCGGGCGGCGTGCACGACGACGAGATCGACAGTGCCCTCGAGCGCGTGGCGCTCAAGCTGCCGTTGATCCGCGGCCGACTGGTGCCCCTGCCCGGTCGGGACTACGGCAACGACCCCGAGACCGAGGACGGCGAGGTCATCTGGCGCGCCCTGTTCAGCTTGCAGCGGCGCGAGTCCGCCCGCGCGCGCGAGGTCTTCCTGGCCTACGCGGCAGCCATCGAACCGACCGAGGCGCGCCTGTTCGCGATCAAGGGCCTGGCGCTCTTCCAGAACGATGAAGAGGTCCGCGCGGCCCTGCAGCGCTCGCTCACGGATCCCGACTGGCGCGTCGTTGTCGAGGCCCTGCGGGGACTCTCCACCCACGGCGGCAGCGCGTCGGTGCGCGAGATCGAGGCCGTGCTCGAGTCCCGCAACGCGCACGTCCGCGCCGAGGCCTGCCGCGCCCTGGCCAAGCTCGAGATTTCACCCGAGCGTGCACGCCTGGTCTTCGACGAGGTCCGCCGGGACCGATCCACGGAGGTGCGCGCCAGTGCGCTCGTCGCCCAGGCGGCGCAGATGGGTGCGCG
>JAJFFA010000891.1 GCA_021776885.1 Planctomycetota bacterium | reverse complement strand
GCGGGCTTCAGCAGCTTCGACATGGCCGACCACTACGGTTCGGCCGAGGTCATCGCCGGCGCCTACCCCGTGCCCGGGGCGCTCGAGCGCCTGACCAAATGGGTGCCCGAGCCCGGCCCGATCACCCGCGACGCGGTGCGCGCGGCCGTGGCCCGCTCCCTCGAGCGCCTGCAGAGCGAGCGCCTCGACCTGCTCCAGCTGCACGTCTGGAACTATCACGACCTGGCCTACGTCGACTGCCTCGAGCACCTGGCCGAGCTGCGTGACGAGGGCGCCATCGCCCACCTGGGCCTGACCAACTTCGACACCGCGCACCTGCGCGTCGTCTGCGAGAGCGGCTTCGACGTGGTCTCGAACCAGGTTAGCCACTCCCTGATCGACCGCCGCGCCGCCGGGGCCATGGCGGAGTACTGCGCCGAGCGCGGCGTGCGCCTCCTGTGCTACGGCACCCTGGCCGGGGGCTTCCTCTCCGAGCGCTGGCTGGGCGCGCCGGAGCCCGCTCTGGACGATGCCCTGACCTGGTCCCAGGCCAAGTACAAGCGCTTCATCGACGCCGCGGGGGGCTGGGCCGTGTTCCAGCAGGTGCTGACGCGGCTGGACGCCAGCGCGCGCCGTGCCGCTGTGCCCATCGCTGCCCTCGCCGCGCGCACGATCCTCGACCGCCCCTACGTCGCCGGCATCATCGTCGGTGCGCGCCTGGGCCAGAGCGAGCACATCGAGGCCAACCGACGCCTCAGCGCCCTGCGCCTCGACGCCACGACGCGGGGCGAGGTCGAAGCGGCCTGCGCGCTCTTCGAACCGCTGCCCGGCGACTGCGGCGACGAGTATCGCCGTCCGCCCTTCCTGACCGCGTCGGGCGACCTGTCCCACCACCTGGACGGCTTCCCCCCCGGGTACGCGGCGACGCGTGTCTCCGAGCAGCGCGCGCGGGTCGACAGCGGCACGCCCTGGGAGGACCTCGCCGGCTACGCCCGCGCCCTGCGCGACGGGCGCCGCATCCTGGTCTCGGGCACCACGGCGACCCACGGCGAGCGGCGCGTGGGGGGGGACGACCCCGCGGCCCAGACGCACTTCGTGCTCGACAAGATCGCGGCGGCGGTCGAGGCCCTCGGCGGGCGCTTCGAGGACATCGCGCGCACGCGCATCTTCGTGGACTCGATCGACGACTGGGAGCCGGTGGCCCGCGCCCACGGCGTGCGCTTCGGCGGGATACGGCCGGCGAACACCCTGGTCCAGGCGCGGCTCGTGGGCGCGGGCTACCGTGTGGAGATCGAGGCCGAGGCGCTCCTGCCTCCGGAACGGGCATGAAGGACGACGCGCGCGAGTTCGAGCTGTACGACCTCAGGGTCGAGGTGGTCGCGGGGCCGGGCCCGATGGTCTGCGACCATCGCGTGGGGGACTCCTTCACCCTGTGTGGCGAGAACCTCTCCTTCCCCGCCGGGCAGTCCTTTCCGCTCTATCCCCTGGCGGCCCTCCTGCCGCTGTTGCCCGCCAAGCAGCGGCCGACCCACGCGAACGACTGGATGACGACGGACATGGAGGTCGCCTGTCCCGACCCGCACTGCGGGGCGCGCTTCCGCATCACGCGCACGGGGAAGAGCCGCTTCCGCCACGGGGACGTGACGCGCGAGCCCTGGAAGCCGGCGGATGGCTGAGCCGCAGCCGCTGCCGCGCGTGCCGATCGGCGACGACGGCTACACGATCTCGGCCCTGGTGGTCGGCGGCTGGCAGCTCTCCCGCGGGCACCGGGCCACGCAGGTGGACGAGGGCGCGCTCTTCGCGGACCTCGAGCGCATGGTGCGTGCGGGCTGGACCAGCTTCGACTGCGCGGACATCTACACCGGAGTCGAGCAGCTCCTGGGCCGCTTCCGCGCCTCGCGCGGGGCCGACCTCGCGCGCGACGGCATCGAGCTGCAGCTGCACACCAAGTTCGTTCCGGACCAGGAAGCGCTCGCGCGCCTGACCCGGGCCAAGGTCGAAGCCGTCATCGACCGCTCCCTCGCGCGCCTCGGGGTCGAGCGCCTGGACCTGGTGCAGTTCGCCTGGTGGGACTACTCCGTGGCGGGCTACGTCGAGGTGGCCGGCTGGCTCGACGAGCTGCGCGCCCGGGGCAAGATCCGCCACCTGGGCGCGACGAACTTCGACACGGGCCACATGGCCGAGATGCTCGACGCCGGCGTGCCCCTCGTCACGCACCAGGTGCAGTACTCCCTCCTCGACCGCCGCCCCGAGCACGGCGCCCGGCCCGGCATGCTCGACCTGGCGCGGGAACGCGGCTTCCAGCTCCTGTGCTACGGCGCCCTCGCCGGCGGGCTGCTCTCAGCGCGCTACCTGGGCGCGCCCGCCCCCGCGGAGCCCCTCGCGAACCGCTCGCTGGTCAAGTACCGCCTGGTCGTCGACGAGGCCGGGGGCTGGGGGCAGCTGCAGCAGCTCTTGCGCGCCCTCGACAGCGTCGCCCAGCGCCACGGCGTCACGCCCAGCGCCGTCGCCCTGCGCTGGTTGCTGGAGCGTCCCGCCGTGGCCGCCGCCATGGTCGGCACCTTCCACGCCGAGCACGCCGCAGACAACCGCGCCGCGTTCGGGCTCAGCCTGGGGGCCGAGGACCGAGCGGTCCTCGACGCGGCGACTGCGCGCCTGACCCCGCTGCCCGGGGATGTCTGGGACCTGGAGCGCGCCCCGGGCGGACCGCACGCGCGCATCATGTGGAAGAACCTGTCGCGGGAGGGCGAGTGAGCTACAGGAACATCACCTGCAGACCGTCGGTGAGGTTCGTGTCGGCCATGCCGTCCCGGTGCCAGAACTGGAAGTTCCAGGTCGTACCGGCCTGCAGCTGAGCGGCGGCCGGGGGCGCGCTCAGGTCGATGCTGCGGGAGGCGACGCCGCCGGCGTCCGTGAACACGACGGGCTGCAGGCGCACGGTCGCGCCGCCCACACAGCGGAAGCCGCTGCCCAGGGGCACCTGGACCTGGTTCGGGCCGTAGAAGAAGAGCCCGGGGCGATTGGGGGGCGTGTCGCTGGCGTGCAGGCTGAAGTCGTTGTCCGCGACGAGGGTGCTGCCGCTGGCGGAGATGCGCGCGCTGAGGCCTACGGAGTTGGGCTGGGAGACGCAGTAGTTCGTGCCGACGGGCGCCGAGCCGATGGTCAGGATGTCCGGGAAGATCTCGAGCATGCCGCCCTGGCCCTGGATGACGTAGTTGAACGACGTCAGGTTGGCGCCGGCGTCGTAGCTGCCGGCCAGGAGCGCGATCTCGTTGGAGCTGAAGAAGCCGGGCCCGGTGCCGAACTCGCAGGAGAAGAAGTGTCCGCTGGCCAGCTGTGAGCTGGTGCGGAAGCCATCGGCCGCCGGGAAGTCGTTCTGGATCTGCAGGTTCGTCGCGCCCCCCAGGGCGGCGCCGGTCGAGCCGTTGATGTCGAGATCGAAGCTGGCCAGGTCGATGGCGTAGTTCGTGAGCTGGCCCGGGGCCACGTCGACTCCGGGGCTGGCCACGTCGAAGACCAGGAGCGCGGTGTCCCCGGGGTTCGCGCCCCCGAAGGGGCCGCCCGCGTAGGAGTTGCTGGTGACCATACCGGTCAGCTCGATGTGCACGGTCTGGGGCGCGACGATCGTCAAGCTGTCGACGCTCATGCGCATGAAGCCGCCGGCCCCGCTGAAGGCGAAGTCGTCCGAGGTCGAGGCGCTGGCCACGTCGTAGCTGCCGTTCAGGGCCTCGATGTCGTTCGAGGCGAAGAAGCTCGAGCCGGCGTCGAAGAGGCAGCGCAGGGAGTCGCCGTTGGTCAGGGGCGTGACCGGAAAGCCGAAGCCGTCCGCCGGGTTGTCGTCCTCGACCGTCGCCACCTGGGCCGCGCTGGGTGCCCCCGAGGCCGCGGAACCGTTGATCTGGATCTCGAAGCTCGAGAGGTCGATGTCGTACTCGGTCTGTTGGCCCGCCACGACATCGGTGCCCGGGGTGTCGACGTCGAAGTGCACGCGGATCGTGTCGCCGACGGTGGCCGCGTTGTACGGACCCGACGTGTAGTTATCGATGCTCACGGTGCCGGTGACGGTCACCGAGACGTCCCCGGCCAGGGCGCCCGAGGGCAGGGCGCAGGCGGCCAGGAGGCTGACGAGGGAGCGCAGGCGTCGCGGGTCGATGTGTTGCATCGGGAGAGACTTGGGTCAGGGTGCGGCGCCCGAGTGTAGGGCCTGCCCGCGCCCCGTGCTGCGCGCCGTCCGATGCACTACACTGCGTAGGAGATGACGCCCCTCCTGCTTCTGTTCGGTCTCCCCCTCTCCTTCCAGGTCCAGCAGCTCGGCAGCACGGCCGGGCGCAGCGCCTGGGTCTCCCTGGGCGACGTCGACGGCGACGGCGACCTCGACGCGGTGCTGGCCGAGGGCCGCCAATGGCCCGACCAGAACTGGGTCCTGTTCAACGTCGGGCGGGGGCGCTTCAAGCGCGCCCTGCGCCTGGGGGAGGAGCTGCGCACCAGCTACGCGACGCCCCTGGCCGACCTGGACGGGGACGGGGACCTGGACCTGGTCGTGGCCAACGACCAGGTCGAGAACAACGTCTTCTGGAACGACGGCAAGGGGCGCTTCTCCATCGGCGCCGCTTTGGGTCCCGCCGACAGCAACAGCCGCGGTGTGGCCCTGGCCGACCTCGACGGGGATGGGCACATCGACGTGGTCATCGCCAACCGCCTGGAGCCGAACACCCTGCACCGGAACCTGGGGCAAGGTCGCTTCGAGGACTGGGGCAGCGTGGGGCCGGCGCAGAGCGACACCATCGGCTTCGCCGTGGGGGACTTCGATGGCGACGGTCACCTGGACCTGGCCCTGGCCAACCGGCGCACGCCGGCCAGCGCTCACCTGGGCGATGGGGCCGGCGGCTTCGACGCGGGCGAGGTGCTGGGAGCCGGGGACGAGGACACGGTCTCCCTCGCGGCGGGGGACCTGAACGGCGACGGCCACCTGGACCTGGTCGCGGCCAACGCGGGCGGGCGCAACGCCGTTCACTTGGGCCGCGGGGACGGCAGCTTCGAGCCCCCGATGCTCTTCGGCCCGGGGACCGACGTCAGCCTGGGCTCCGCCGTCGGCGACCTGGACGGGGACGGCCGGCTCGACATCGTGATCGCCAACGCCAATGCGTCCAACGCGCTCTACCTGAACCCCGAGGGGCCCGAGGCCCTGGTCGAGGTGCGCTTCGGTGACCCCGAGCACGTGACCTACGAGGTGGAGCTGGGCGACGTCGACGGTGACGGCGTGCTCGACATCGCCGAGGCGAACTCCGGAGCGCCCAACCAGGTGCAGCTCGTGCGCCGCAACTAGTTCGCGCAGGCTCCTAGGCCTCCACGAAGTTCACGGTTCGGTCAAATTTCGGCGCATCGCAAGTACGAAAGCCCCCTCCCCGAGAGGAGCGGGGCTTGGCTACGGCTCCCCCCTGCACGAGAGGCCTGCCGTCCTCTGGCTCTGGTAGCGAGCGCCGCCCGCCCACTCCC
>JAJFFA010000090.1 GCA_021776885.1 Planctomycetota bacterium | reverse complement strand
CCCGGCGGCGCGTCGAGCCGCTGGCGCTCCGGCAGCTCGAGCACGCCGTTGCGCAGGATGCCCTGATCGCGGTTGAGGTTGGGGTTGTCCGTGTCGACCTTGATCACGGTCGTCCCCGCGTTGTTCACCGCGAAGCGCTGGATGGACTGGACGACGCCCAGGCCGGCCACCTCGTCTCCGTGCAGCGAGACGGCGCGAATGCTCTGGAGCGCGGGCGACAGGAGGCAACCCAGGGCGAGCAGGTTCCCGATCATGGCGATCTCTGGTTTTCGGTCTGCGGCGCGGAGCCCCTCGAAGCGCCTGGTCCAGGCCCATTCTCCGCGCGGCGGGCCTCGCTTGTCCACCGGAACCCGAGCCGCGGCTCACTCAGGCGAAGCTCTCCCACTCCTCGTTGGCGAGGGCCAGCTCGTGCTCGACCTCGGCGATCTCGATCTGCGTCTCCTTGAGGCGCTGCGGGTTGCGGTAGACGTCTTCGGTGGCGCAGGCCGCCTGCAGCTCGGCCAGGCGCTCTTCGAGGCGCATGATCTCTTTCTCGAGCTTGTCCAGGCGGTACGGGTTGCGCGGCCGCTTGGCCTTCTGCGCCGGCTTCTTGCCAGATTTCTTGGTCGCGGCCTCGCGCTGCCGGCGCTCCTCCGCCTTCTTGCGCCCGGCGATCTTGGCCTTGGCTTCGCCGGCCTCCGTGCGCTCCTCGTCGAGCAGCCGACGCCAGCTCGAGTAGTTGCCGTCATGCTCGCGCACCTGGCCGCCCGAGACCGAGATCACGTGGGTGCACAGCCCGTCGAGGAACTCGCGGTCGTGGCTGACGCAGAGCAAGGCGCCGTCGAACTCCGACAGCATCTCCTCCAGGGAGGCGCGGCTGGCGAGGTCGAGGTGGTTGGTCGGCTCGTCGAGGGCCATCCACGAGGGCTGATCGAGGACCAGGAGAGCCAGGGCGACGCGCGCGCGCTCGCCGCCGGACAGGGCCGCGATCTCCTTGTCGACCTCGTTGCCACGGAACAGGAAGCGCGCCAGGTGGCTGCGCACCTCGAGATCGGTCATGCCCGGCCGGCTGCGCGAGATCTCGAGGAAGGGCGTCGATTCGGGGTGGAACTGGGCCGTGTCCTGGTCGTGGTAGCCGCAGATCGATCCGTGACCGCCGAGCACCTTGCCGGCCAGGGGCTGCATGCGGCCGGCCAGGATCTTGAGCAGCGTGGTCTTGCCCGCCCCGTTGGGCCCGACCACGCCGATGCGCTGTCCGCGCCCGATGCGCAGGTCGACGTCCTTGAACAGCACGTTGGACTCATAGCCCCCGGAGAGCCCCTCCGTGGTCAGGACCAGCTCGCCGCCGCGGGCCGCCTTGGGCGTGCGGATCACGGGTCGGCGCACATCGAGAAAGGGTTGCTCCAGGCGCACGATATTGGACAGCTTCTTCGCGCGCCCCTTGGCCTCGGCCGTGCGCTGGCTGCCCATGTGCTTCTTGATGAACAGCTCCTCGCGCTTGACCATCTCGTGCTGCTGCGCCCAGGCGCGATGGTCCGAGTCGTAGCGCTCGGCCTTCTGCACGAGGTACTTGGGGTAGCTGCCGGCGTAGCTCGTGAGCTGGCCGCGCTCGAGCTCGAGGATCGCCTGGACGGAGTTCGTCAGCAGACGTCGGTCGTGGCTGACGATCAGCACCGCGCCGTCGAGCTCGGCGATCCAGCGCTCGATCCACTCGATGCCCTCGAGGTCGAGGTGGTTGGTCGGCTCGTCGAGCAAGAGCAGGTCGTGGCCGGCGACCAGCTCCCGGGCCAGAGCCGTGCGGCTCTTCTCGCCCCCCGACATGACCCGTGCCTCGCGGTCCCAGAGGGCCGGGGCCAGACCGATGCCGCTCATCACGGTCTCGACGCTACGCTCGGCATCCCAGCCGCCCAGGTGCTCGACGCGCTCGGTCAGGCGGTCGTGCTCGCGCATCAGGCGCTCGAGCTCGTCGCCGCTGGCCTCGCCCATGCGCTCGCCCACGACCTCGAGCTCGGTCAGCACACGGCGCGCCTCGTCCAGGCCGCCGGCGACGTACTCGCGGGCGGTCACTCCGGCCTCGAACACGGGGCGCTGGGGGACGCTACCCAGGCGCGCGCCCTTGCGCAGGGTGACACTGCCCCAGTCGGGGTGCTCCTTGCCCGCGATCATGCGCATGAGGGTCGTCTTGCCCCCGCCGTTGCGCCCCACGATCCCGATCTTGGCGCCGGGATCGATGGTCAGCGAGGCCCCGGAGAGGACCTCCTGGGCGCCGTAGTGTTTCTTGAGAGCGTCGAGGACGAGGAGCGACATGATGCTGCCCGGGGTGGCAAAGCCGGGCAGGATACGGCGCTCAGCGGTCGCTATCCATGCGCGCCAGCTCAGCTTCGGCGGCGATGCGGCCGAAGGCGGCCCAGGAGCCGCTGCGCAGCAGGTCCTCGAAGTGCCTCCTGGCCTCCTGGGCATCGCCGTCGAAGAGGATCCAGGCGGCCAGCCCGTAGCCCACGGTGGCGGAGGCGACGGCGTCCGAGCCGCGCTCCGAGGAGCGGGTGCGCACCTCGAGACCCGTCAGGCGTCCCTTGAAGTGCAGCAGGAGCCACCAGTAGTCCAGGTTCTCGATCACCATCATGTGCTCGCTGACGCCCAGCAGGGCCTCCTCGACCTGCGCTGCCCGTCCCAGCCGGCGCAGGCTGAGCACCTGCCAGTAGAGGGTGGCGACCAGCATGTCGTCGTTCACGCGGGCGAACTCGAGGCAGCGCGCGTAGGTCTCCGCGGCCGCCTCGAAGTCCCCCAGGAGCCAGTGCGCCAGGCCCAGGTGGTAGAGGATGTTCGAGCGCGTCGTGCTGCGCGGAATCCCGAGCTCGTTGGGGGCGCCGTCCGCCTCGAGCTCGTCCGGCGTGCCCTCGGCCAGGGCCGCCGCCCGGGTCAGGTCGGCCTTGGCCCCGGCCAGGTCACGCTGGGTGATGCGCCGGTGCCCGCGGTGGCGCAGCTGCCGGAAGCTCTGCGGGTGCCGCTCCAGGGC
>JAJFFA010000890.1 GCA_021776885.1 Planctomycetota bacterium | reverse complement strand
GGCACGCCGCAGGAGCGCGCTGCTACGCCGGTACATGTCAGGCGCGGCGGAAGCGTCGAAGACCATGTCCCGGCCGCCGCTGCCGCTGACGACATAGGGCGGCATGGTGTCCGCGCTGCCCAGGGGGTCGGGACCGACGATGGGCGGCAGGACCTGGACCGCACCGGCGGGATCCGCGTTCACCTCTCCGCTCGCGAGATCGGTGCCGCCAAAGGCCAGGGTCACCTGATCGTCCGCCAGGAAGGCGCCCGGGTTGGCCGGGTCGGGCTGGATCCGCGCCAGCCCCAAGGGGATCCAGCGCGACTGGGCCACGGACTGCGCCCCGAAGAACGGCACCATCTGGTCCGCGTCGTTGAGCCCGTTCCAGCCCAGGGGCGGGGGCGTCAGGACCTTGGTCACGTCGAGTCCCTGGCCATAGGCCGGGACGAAGCCCATGTCCACGTCGCCGGTCTGCAGCCCGGGGAAGCGCAGGTTGAGCGCCGGGTCGTCGACGTGCAGCTGGATGATCCCGGGACCCCCGTCGCCCCCGGCACCCAGCAAGGGCCCCAGGGGGTCCTCGATGTCCGCCAGCCGGGCGTTGCTGCTGAAGTCGTAGCAGATGGAAGTGCCCAGGGGCGGGATCTCGATCTGCTGGGTCATGCCCGCCATGTCGACGACCGTCAGGTCGAGGCGATCGAGGGGGATGGAATCGCACTGCCAGAACGACGGGCCCGTCTGGGTCTGGCCGCCCTTGTCCCCGCGCCCGGCCCCACCCTGACCTCCGAGGGCAGAGATCGGGCGGCGGTCATGTCGAAAGTTCTGCGTCGTCGGCGCGTCGTTGTAGTAGTCACCCGCCGAAGCCGTGAAGCCTTCGAAGGAGATGTGGTTCGCGCTCGACATCACGAGATGGCCGCCCGAACCGCCCCCCGAACCGCCACCGATGCGGTTCACACCGCCGGTGTTCTCACCGCCGCCGCCGCCACCGCCCACAACGGCGATGCTGCCGCTCGCCTCGACGATGATCGGGCCGATGGCGAAGATGCTCAGCCCGCCGGCGCCACCGCCGCCGCCCGCAGCCTTCTCGTCCCCGGCGGGATCGAAGATGGGCGGAGGGAAGACCGACGACATGATCGCGTCGCCCCCTGCTCCGCCTCCGGAGCCGGCCCAGATGCGGTCGAGCTCACCCAGGACCAGGCGCTCCGTGGGCTGTCCCGGGTCGATGATCATGGCGCCCAGGAAGTCGTTCTCGTCGCTGCCGTCGATGAAGGGCACGGGCCCGGCGGGGCCGCCGAGGGCGCGACCGATACCGGTCACCGCGCTGGTGCCGGTGAAGCTTCCGCCGAACCCGCCTTCGGCATCCATGCCGGGAAGCGTCTGGCAGAAGGCCGGGAACGATTCCCCGAGGCCTGCGTCGAGATACTGATAGATGATGTCGCGGCCGAGGCGTCCACCACCGCCCCCGGCGCCGCGCCGCGCGACGACGGTGCCTGCACCGTTGAAGCAGGCCTCACCGCCGACCCCACCCTGACCGTTGCGCGCGAAGGCGCCCTGGCCGGAGCCACCGCGGGGAGTGGACTGGTTCGTGAGGAAGCTAGCGACACCGCCCGTGCCTCCTCCCGCCTGGCCGTTGCCTCCGACCTCGGGCTGATTGGTCGTGTCGAGGGTGCCGACGCCCGGGCTGTTGCTGCCCTGGGCGAAGATCTGTCCCGCGATGCGCACTTCGCCCGTGGCGAACAGACGAGCGGGATTCGGCCCCTGGAAGAAGATGTTCGAGCTGGCCGGCAGGAAGAAGTTGCGCACATCGAAGTTGCCCGCGATGGCGGACTGCGCGCCCGAAGGACCGGTGATCTGAGCCGAGCCCGTGTCGACCATCAACGACACGCCGGAGGGAATGATCCAGTCGAACGCCCCGTTCTGGCCACCCGTTCCGTCGAAGGCGAAGGAGGCCTGGAGCGTACCGCCGCCCCAGTCCGCCGGGGGCACGGCCAGGGCCGCTTCGGTGTCCTCGAGGGAGCCCCCCACCACGCCGCTCAGGAGGAACGGCTCGAGCAGGTCGTCGGCGTCCCGGGTCGGATCCGCCGTCGTCGGATGGTTGGCGATGGTCGACACCATGCGCGCGAACGACGTGCTCGGCGCGTCGAGGGCATCGCCGGTCAGGTCCGAGAACCCCTGACCCAGACGCACGCGGATCCCGGCCCCCTGGGGCAAGAGCCCACCGGGCTGCAGGCGCACGATCGCACCGCTCAGGGTGCAGTTGGCCTCGAGCGTCGCGGCGCTCGGAATGGGCAACCACTGCCCGGGTCCGGGATCGAAGTACTCCAGCGCGATGCGCTGTGCGCTGAAGTTCTCGCTGGCCGGGTCCAGGGGCTGGTTCACGAAGACCAACACCGCCACGCGGGTCTCGATCTCTCCGTACTTGTTGAGGGGCACCTCGAAGCCGGCGGGCAGGACACCCGTCTGCGTCGCCCCATCGAGCCGGAAGTACACCCGGCTGTCGGGGTCGTCCCCGAGCTCCAGGTAAGTCGCGTCCAGGTCGTCGAGCTCGACACCCGCACGACCGCGCAGGCGCGCCGCCGGCGGTCCCGAGACCGTGTCGACGAAGAGGTCCGTGGAGCTGGTCGAGGTCGGGGTGCGGAAGGTCACGGAGCGTCCGAGCGGGAGCGAATCCCCCGCGGTCGAGCGCACCGTGAGGGCACCGTTCGAAGAGCCCACCACGGTGATCCGATACTGCACCCCGCCCGGCAAGAACCCGGCATCCGAGTTGTCGCCGAGGGTCGGGCAGGCGGGCTGAAAGCGCACGGTCCTCAGGTCCAGACTTCCGTCCGCGCGCACGGGCCGCAGGAACGAGCCGGTGGCCGGGCGGCCACTCGGGTCCGAGATCTGGATCGTGTTCAGCCCCACGGTGTCGAAGTCGACGTCGGCGTTGAAGCTCACGTCGATCGGCCGGTTGATGCGCCAGTTCAGCTGGCCCTGGGTCACCGAGAGGTCGAGGACCGCGAACTGGCTGCCTGCCCCGGACGCGCCGCTCGACCCGCTGCAGCCGGTCAGGGCCAGCGCCACGAGAGTCAGGCCGCCGACTAGGTGCCCGCGGAGATGGCTAGCGATCAGTCCGCGGGATTGGGGTGCGGAATTCACCATGGCCGGCCTCTGGTTGGGGGATGTCTTTGGGGGGGATTGGTGCCCCGGCGCCAGCCACAGCTGGGCGTCGGGGCGTGCGGATCAGTACTCGAAGGGAACGCGCAGGAACTGGAACGCCGGTCGCGGCGTCGTCAGATCCACTCCGCTGCCCGTGGTGTTCAGGTTGAACTCCACCCGGAAGCGGAAGAAGTCCCACTCGTCTGCGTTGAGCTGGGCGACATCCGAAGTGAAGCCCTGGGCCAGGCCCATCCCGTCGAGCTGAACGCTGTAGGCCAGGTCAGGGTTGGGGTCACCGGACGAGTCGGCCTTGGTCGCGTCGAAGAAGACCGCGATCGCCGCATCCGGCGGCATGCGGTCGACGACGCCGTTGGTCGCGACCCGGAAGTAGTGCGGGATCAGGCTGACGCTGACAGCACCGGTCAAGTCAGCCAGCGTCCCGCCCGCGGTCGAGACCGTGACGGTGTATTGCTCGGTCAGCGCGTCGTAGGAGGCCGACTCGATGCTGAAGTCTTGATTGCTCGCCGCCGACTCGAGGCGCAGCACGAAGCCACGCAGGAGCCCTTCGCTCTGGGTGTAGATCGTGCCCTTCAGGGTCTGGGCATCGAGCACCATCTGGGAGCCTCCCGAGTTGGCCACGATGTAGGGCAGATCGGGAGCCGCGCTCAGGAGGTCGGGGCCCAGGACCGCGGGCTGGAGCACGACGTTGCCCGCAACATCGGTCTCCACCGCTCCGTCCACGTCGGTCCCCACGAACCCGAAGCGCACCTGATCATCGGCCAGGAAGTTGCCGAACTCGCCCGGGTCCGGGTTGATGCGGGCCAGCCCCAGGGGCACCCAGCGCGACTGGGCGACCGACTGGGCGCCGAACAGGGGAACCATCTGGTCGGCGTCGTTCAACCCGTTCCAGCCCAGGGGCGGAGGGGCCATCACGCGCGTCACGTCCAGTCCCTCGCCATAGGCCGGCGTGAAGCCGCTGCCGACGTCCCCGCTCTGCAGGTTGGGGAAGCGCAGGTTGAGCGCGGGGTTGTCGACGTGTAGCTGAACGATACCCGGGCCACCGTCACCGCCCGCCGCCAGGGACGGACCGAGGGGATCGGTCTGGTCGTGCTGACCCGCCGGGTAAGCACTCGAGAAGCAGCTCAGCCCGTTGGGCGGCACACTCAGCGTCTCCATGTTGCCCATGCCGTTGATCACAGGGATGATCAGGTCGACCTTGGAGATCGAGTCGCAGGCCCAGGTGGTCTCGCCACGGTTGCCCGCGCCACCGCGGTCCCCGGGGGTGCCCCCGCCGTGCCCGGCTCCGCCTTGACCGCCCAGGGCGCTGATCGCGCGGGGCGTGTGGATCGTCTGGTTGAACGGATCACCGTAGTAGGGACCCGAGTTCGCCGCCGAGCCGTTGATCTCGATGTAGTTCGCGCTCGACATCACGATGTGGCCGCCGGAGCCACCGCCCGAGCCGCCGCCAACCCGGTCGAAGAACAGGGAGTTCTCCCCGCCCCCACCGTTGCCTCCGTCGACGACGATCCGGCCGCCGTCCGCGACGATGATCGGACCGATGGCGAAGATGCTCAGGCCACCGGCGCCACCGCCGCCGCCCGAACCCTTCTCGTCACCACTGGGGTTGAAGAAGGGCGGCGGGAAGACCGACGAGGTGATCGCGTCGCCACCGGCACCTCCGCCGGCACCGGCCCAGACCCGGTCGAGCTCACCGAGGATCAGGCGCTCGCCGGGCTGGCCGGGGTTGACCAGCATCGCGCCGAAGAAGTCGTTCTCGTCGTTGCCGTCCACGAACGGGAAGGGGCTCGGCTGGCCCCCCATCGCGCGGAAGTTCTGGGTGACCGCACTGGTGCCGTTGGCTGAACCACCACGCCCGACCTCGGCGTCCATGCCGACCAGGGTCTGGCACTTGACGAAGTGCTGCAAGCCGGTCGAGTCCGGGAACGGATAGTAGATATCGAGGCCCAGGCGGCCTCCGCCGCCGCCGCCCGCGCGCCGGTCGTTGTTGGTGCCGCTGGGGTGGAAGCAGGACTCACCGCCCTGGCCGCCCCCGCCGCTACCGTTGAAGGCGCCGAAGCCATCGCCCCCGCGCGGGGTCGACTGCGAGGTCAGGAAGCTGCCCACCCCGCCATTGCCGCCGCCGCACTGGCCGACGGCGCCCAGCTCGGGGAAGTTCGTCGTGCCCAGGGTGCTGACCCCCTGGCTGTCCGAGCCGCGCACCGAGATCTCACCCGCGATGCGAATCGTTCCCGAGGCCAGGATCACGGCCGGGTTGGGCCCCTGGAAGATGACCTGTGACGTCGACGGGATCGTCAGATCCCGCACGTCCAGACGACCTCCGATGACCGCCTGCGTTCCGCTCGGGCCCGTGATGCTCGACGAGACGGTGTCGATGATCACCGTCGCCCCGTTGGCCACGGTCCAGTCATAGGATCCGTTGGTTCCACCGGTGCCCCCGAAGGCGAAGGACGCGGTCAGGGTGCCTCCGCCCCAGTCGGCGGGCGGAACCGCCGAAGCCACGCTCGTGTCCTGGAGCGAGTCCGGCGACGAGCCACCGATCAGGAAGCTGTCGAGGAAGTCATCGGTGTCCGCGCCCGGCATCCCCGTCACGGGGTCGAGGGCGATGCGCGACTGCATGCGGGCGAACTGCGTGCTGGGCGCGTCGAGGGCGTCGCCCGTCAGGTCGGCGAAGCCCTGGCCCAGGATGACCCGCAGGAAGGCGCCCTGGGGCAGGATGCCCTTGGGCTCGAGGCGCAAGAGAGCACCCGTGCCCGTGCAGTTGCCGACCAGGGTCGAGTCCGTCGGGATCGGCTCCCAGAGGGGGTCGCCCTGGGCGATGTTGCGCGGGTCGGAGAACTCGAGGCGCACCCGCTGGGATCCGAAGTTCTCCGCCAGGGGCTGAAGGGGCTGGTTGATGAAGACGAGCACAGCCACCCGCGTGTCCGGCTCGCCGTACTTGTTCAGCGGAACCTCGAAGCCCGCGGGCAGCTGCCCGGTCTGGGTCGTCGGGTCGAACTCGAAGTACGTGCGGCTGGCCCCGTCTCCTCCGTCCTCGTGGTAGGTGGCCTCGGCCTCGGTCGTCTCGACGCCATCCTGTCCACGCAGCACCACCCGCGGCGGACCGGGGACCGTGTCGACGAACAGTTCGGACGGCAGGCTCGAGACCGGAGTCCGGAAGCGCACGGACTCGCCGCGGCCCAGGGGCTCACCGGACGTGGAGCGCACGGAGAAGCCGTTGTTGGCGGCCACGACCGTCAGGACGTACTGAACGCCGCCGGGGCGGAAGCCCGCGTCGGAGCTGTCCGCTTGAGTCGGGCACGCCGGCTGGAAGCGCACGACACGAGGGTCCACCGTCCCATTGGCCCCAAGGGGCTGGATGAAGAGCCCTGTCGCAGGCCGCCCCACCAGGTCGGCGATGCGGATCGTGTTCAATCCGACCGTGCTGAAGTCGACGTCCGCGCTGAACGAGATGTCGATCGGGCGGTTGATGCGCCAGTTCAGCTCGTTGTTGGCGACCGAGATGTTCGAGACCGTGAAGCCTTCACCCGCCAGCTCAGCCCCCGAACTGCTGCACGACGCGGCCCCGAGGGCCAGAAAAAGCGAGAGGGAGGGGATTAGATGGAACCGTGCCATGGTCGCGCGCTCCTGACGGCCACCGAGCGATGGCTCGGCGACAGTCTTGTGAGTGGGATACGGGATGATATTCGGCGGAGATTGAGGCTTAGTACTCGAAGGGCACACGCAGGAAACGCAGCGCCGGGAGCGGATCGTTCAGATCGATCCCGTTGTCCGCGGCATCGAGGTCGAACTCGACGCGGAAGCGGAAGAAGTCCCAGTTCTGAGCGTTGAGGTCGGCGATGTCGGCCGTGAAGCCCACCGGGTTGCCCATGTCGAGCTGCGCGCTGAAGGCAGCGTCGGGATCGGGCAGCCCACTGGCCAGGGCCTGGGTCGCGTCGAAGGTGACGGTCACCGAAGCATCGCCAGGCAGGACGTCGTTGACCTCGTTCGTCACCACGCGGAAGAAGTTCGGGACCAGGCTGGCCAGCACGCTTCCCGGCCCGCCGGCGGAGGCGACGAAGTCGTCCATGCTGCCGGTCGCGGTCCCGACCGTCAGTCGGAACAGAGTCTCGGTCGGAGCGCCCTCCGTGACCAAGAGCTCGGCGCTCTCGACGGTGAAGCGCGAGGAGTCGATCCCCGCGGCCAGGACGACGACGAAGCCGCGCATCAGGTTGGGCTCGCGCTCGTAGATCTCATCCGCGCCCGCCAGGAGCGAAGAGTCGAAGACGATGGTCGCGCCCGCGCTGGCGGGGTCGATAAAGGGGGTCGTCGGGGAGATCTCCAGCATGGTCGGGCCGAGGATCGGCGCGAGGGGTGTGACCCCACCGAAGCCGTCCGCGTTGATCGTCCCGTCCACGAGGCTCGTACCACCGAAGCCCAGCACGACCTGGTCATCGACGGCGTTGAAGTTGCCGGCGGTGTCGAGCGGGTCCAGGCGCGCCAGACCCAGGGAGATCCACTGCGACTGGGCCACTGAGCGCGCCCCGAAGAAGGGCACCATCTGGTCCGCGTCGTCCAGTTCGTGGAAGCCCACCGGCGGCGGGGCCAGGGCCAGGGTCACGTCGAGCCCGGCGCCGTACGCAGGTGTGAAGCCGCCCATGCCATCGGAGAGCTGCTGCAACGGGAAGCGCAGGTTCAGCTCGGGGTTCTCGACGTGCAGCTGGATGACACCCGGGCCGCCGTCGCCGCCCGCACCGATCACGGGCCCCTCGGCGTCGTCCAGATCGACCAGCGGGACCGCAGGAGGCATGAAGTCCGGGTTGTAGCAGGGCTCGCCCATCGGAG
>JAJFFA010000889.1 GCA_021776885.1 Planctomycetota bacterium | reverse complement strand
AGGGCGATCACCTCGTTGGGCGTCTCGCCCCCGTCGCCGATGGCGTCCGAGGTGAAGCGGCGCGCGCCGCGCAGCCGCAGGTAGGCCTCGCGGCCGCGGGCGGAGAGTGACAGGCCTTCCTGCTCGAGGGCGCACTCCGCGGGGCTCGAGAGCCAGGTCGGGACAGCGGGGCGCACGATCCAGTCGGCGTCGTAGACCGCGACGAAGGTCGGAGCCACGCCCTGGCCCGGCGCGGAGAGGGCGAAGTGAAAGCCCACCAGGCTGGCGCTCGCCGCGTCACGACCGCGCCCGTTGACCGCGGTGCGCCCCTGGCGGCGACCGACGGCGAGCAGCTCGAACTCGACGAAGGCCGCGCTCGAAACATCCCAGACGGCGCGGCCGAGCAGGTTGCACTGCATGCCGTGGGGCAGCTCGTTCTTCGGCTTCCAGAGGTTGAGGCCCAGGAGCCAGGGGCCGTCGGCGCGGGCCTGGGTGCTGCCCTCGAGGGCGAGCTCGAGCCGGGCTCCCTCGCGCGCGACCACCCGCGCCTCGAGCCGCGCGTGGCCCAGCTCTTGCGTAGCGAAGGGCAGGGTCTGGCCGCGCACGTTGTCGACCAGGTGGAAGCGCGCCAGGCGTCGGGCGATGGGCTCGAGGTCCAGCGTTGCGCCGACCTGCGCGTCCGCGGGCAGCAGGGGGCCGAGCTCCGCGCGCGCGAACCAGACCCAGTCGCGGTTCCAGCGCCGGCCGCGGCTGGCTCCGTCGGGCACGCTGGGCCCATGTTCGCGGGGCGCGAGGTCGCGGGCGATGCGCTCGAGGATCAGGCCCTCCTGGGGTTCGGAGTTCTCCCAGCGCTGCTCGGGGTCGAGGCTGGCGTCCGGCGCCAGCCGGCGCTCCTGCGCGGGCAGGGCCTCGAAGGCCTCCAGGCCCGCGTCGAGGGTCTCCAGCACGCGCGACACGTCGCGGGTGTTGCAGCGCGCGAGGACCCGGCCGGAGGGCGCGAAGATCCAGGTGCCCTGGCGCGAGCCGCGGTCCACGATGCGCTGGCCCGCGTTGACCGCGAGCTGGAAGAAGATGCAGTCCTTGTCCGCACCGCGCTGCAGGCGCCAGACCTCGTCGGCCGCGCAGGTGAAGCGCCGCGCGGACTCGATCACCCGCGGGTCGTTGAAGACGGACACCCGGTCCGCCACTCCGTTGCCTCAGGTGCAGCCGAGGGGATGGCCGTTCATGGCCCAGAAGAGCAGCGGCCGCCCGTCGGCGTCGGCGCGGCGCAGTCCCGCGGCGAAGCTCGGGATCCAGCCGACCCCGGCGTAGGCCAGCTCCGCTGGGCTCGGGCGGATGTGTTCGCGCCAGGCCCCGAGGGAGGCCGCCTCGAGGGCGGGCAGGGGCAGGAGATGTTCGCGCTCGCCCGGGAGCTCGGCCTGAAGGGATGCGGCCTGGATGGGGGCAGCCGGGATGGATGCAGCCGGGATGGATGCAGACACGACAGCGGCGCAGAGGATCAGAGCGGCCGGTGCGCCTGCGCGGAGCAGGCGGCGCGGGGCGCCAAGGTGGCGCCGGTGTGTCGAGTGGCTTGCGGTCATGCTATCGGGGTCTCGCTGCGCTCCCGGGGCGCCGCGGGCAGCGTCCTTGGGGGCCGGGGCCTGCTCCGAGGGTACGATCTCGCGCCCCCCGCGTCCCGACCCCGAGTCACCTCATGCGTTCCCTTCTGCTGTTCGCCGTCACCGCCACGCCCATGCTCCAGGCCTCGAGCGCCAGCGCCCAGACCCCCGCAGAATCCCCCGTCGCCCGCCAGATCGCCGCGGCAGAGGCCAGCCTGGCCGCGATCGAGGCCCTGAGCGCCGCCGAGCGCACGGTGACGAACACCTTGCTGGCCCTCGACGACGTCCAGGCGCGCTTCTTCGTCGACACGCGCATGGCCTCGTTCATGGCCCAGGTCTCGACGGATGCCGCGCAGCGCGAGCGCGGCCGCGAGGTCTCCGCGGCCGTGTCGGGCTGGTTCGATCGGCTCTACCAGCGCGAGGGCATCTACCGCGTCCTGGCCGACTTTGCCGCCCAGGAGCCGGAGCTCGAGCCCGAGTTCGCGCGCTACCTCGAGTTCCTGCTGCGCGACTACCGCCGTGCCGGGATGCAGCTGGGGGCGGAGCAGCGCGGGCGCCTGGCGGCGATCGAGGAAGAGCTGACCGAGCTCTCGATCGAGTTCCAGCGCAACATCGCCGACGACGAGACCGTCGTGCTCTTGACCGCGGCCGAGTGCCCCGGAGTGCCGGAGCACGTGCTCGAGTCCTTGCCGCGTTCCGCCGAGCTCTACACCCTGGAGCTGAAGGGCGGCCCTCCGGGGATCTTCCTGGCGACGTGCACCGACGAGGACACGCGCATGAAGATCTCGATCTCCTACGGCAAGCGCGGAGGGCGGCGCAACGTGCGCGTGCTGGAGAAGATCCTGCTGCTGCGGGCGGAGAAGGCGCGGCTCCTGGGCTACGCGTCGATCGCGGCCTTCTCGACCGAGGTCAAGATGGCGCGCGACCCCGCGACGGTGGAGGCCTTCTACGCCGACCTGCGCCCGCGCCTGAGGGCCAAGGCCGAGGCGGACTTCGAGGAGCTCTCGGCGGCCAAGCGCGAGCACCTCGGCGACCCCGCCGCCGTGCTGAACGTCTGGGACTTCTCCTTCTACAAGGCCTGGCTGATGCGCGAGCGCTACGCGGTCGACAGCCAGGTCGTGCGCGAGTACTTCCCGATGGAGCGCGTCGTCGCGGGCCTGTTCGAGGTCACCGAGGAGCTCTTCGGGCTGAGCTTTGCGGACGTGACCGAGGAGGCGCGTGCCGCGGGTCGTCCCCTGTGGCACGCGGACGTGCGCCTCTACACGGTGACCGACGCCCAGAGCGGCGAGCTGCTGGGGGAGTTCTACACCGACCTCTACCCGCGCGAGGGCAAGTACAGCCACGCGGCCCAGTTCCCCCTGCAACCGCGCAAGCGCTGGGTCGACGGCAGCCTGTCGAAGCCCCTGGTCGCCCTGGTGTGCAACTTCACCAAGCCGACGGAGAGCCGGCCCTCGCTCCTGTCCCACGCGGAGGTGGAGACCTTCTTCCACGAGTTCGGGCACTGCCTGCACTCGATCCTGACCGAGGGCGAGCTGTCGGAGTTCGCGGGCACCAACGTGGCCCGCGACTTCGTCGAGGCGCCGTCCCAGATGCTGGAGAACTGGATCTGGGATGCCCAGGTCCTGGCGCGCTTCGCGCGTCACTACGAGACCGGCGAGCCCCTGCCGAAAGCGATGCTGGCGGGCATGCTGGCGGCCAAGAACCTCGGGTCGGGCCTGGCCACCGAGGGCCAGGTGTACCTGGGGATGATGGACCTGGCCTACCACACGGACCCGACGGGCGAGGTGGACACGGACGCCGTGCGGCGCGAGGTGTACCTCGAGACGCGCATCTTCCCGCCCACCGACCACATCTGGAGCCAGGCCAGCTTCGGACACCTGATGGGCTACCACGCGGGCTACTACGGCTACCTGTGGTCCCTCGTCTACGCCCAGGACATGTTCAGCCGCTTCGAGGAGACGGACCCGATGGACAAGGCCGTGGCCGCCGAGTACCGCAAGCGCGTCCTGGCCCGCGGCGGCAGCGTCGACGCCCTGGAGCTGGTGCGCGACTTCCTCGGGCGCGAGCCGAACGCGGCGGCCTTCCTGCGACACCTGGGCCTGCGGCCGGAGTGAGCGAGTTCACGTTGCGTACGAGGCGACTTGCTTGCCAACCTCCCCGGGCCCCGGGGACTGGAGCTGCATGAATCCCCCCCAAGACGTGCACCTGCCCCACTCCGAGTCCGGCGCCTCCCCCCAGCGGGGCGAACCGGGCGTGCGCGTCGCGCGGCGTAGCCTGCTGCGCTCCAGCCTGGCCCTGCCCGCCCTCGCCGGCCTGGCGCGGGTCGCCCGCGCGGACGAGGCTGCGGCCGCGGACTTCCTGGCCTTCGTCGCCGACTGGGCGGCCCGAGCCGCCGACGTGGTGGCGGACGAGGAGGCGAACGAGGACGCCACCGTGCACGCCCTGATGGCGGGGTTGGCGCGCATCGAGCGCGGCGCGATCCCGTCGCGCAAGGCGGACGACTTCGTAGGCCAGGGATTGGTCACCGGCCCGATCCACGCCGACGCGGCCTTCCT
>JAJFFA010000888.1 GCA_021776885.1 Planctomycetota bacterium | reverse complement strand
GCGTAGCCGCCGACGTCCTCGGCCAGATCGGAGACGGTCTCGCCGTCGCAGGCCTCGGAGGAGGCCAGGGTGCGCTTGGCACGGGTCAGCTCCGCGGCGGGCACGGCCCGCGCCCGCAGGGCCTCGAGCTCGGCGTCGATGGCGCCCTCGAGCCGCGCGGGCTCCACGCCCTCGACACACTCCGCGAAGAGCCAGAAGGTGCCGCCGTCGCGACGCGTGTCGTTGCTGGTGGCGATGCTGGTCGCGAGCCCTTGCTCCAGCACGAGCTTGCGGTGCAGGCGCGACAGGCGGCCGCCCGCCAACACGCCGGAGGCGACGTCGAGGGCGTAGTCATCGTCGCTCCCGACGCGGGTGGTGGGCCAGGCCATGCAGAGCCGGCTGGCCGGGTCGTCCCAGTGCGTCGTGACGCGGCGCTCGCCCTGGGGCTCGAGGTCCTCGAGGGCGGGGCGGAAGCAGTCGGCCTCGGCGTAGCTCGGGCCGGCCGGGATGGCGCCGAAGTGCTTGCGCACGGCGCTCAGGGCGCGCTTCGGCTGGACGTCGCCGCAGACCAGGACCACGGCGTTCGCCGGGTGGTAGAAGCGCTCGTAGTAGTCGCGCATGTCCGCCGGGGACAGGGCCCGTAGCGCGTCGGAGAAGCCGATCACGGGCCGACCGTAGGGGTGGCGCGGGAAGAGCAGCTCCTGCACCTGGCGCGAGAGGGTGCGCCAGGGGTCGTCCATGCCCATGGACAGCTCCTCGAGCACGACCGCGCGCTCGGCGTCGAACTCCGCGGGGTCGAGGGCCAGGCCGTGCATGCGCTCGGCCTCGATCTCGAGGGCCAGCTCCCAGCGGTCGGAGGCCAGCTCGAACCAGTAGGCGGTGTGGTCGGGGGTGGTGAAGGCGTTGTTGCTGCCGCCCATGACGGTCGTGAGGCGATCGACCTCGCCCTTCCCGAAGCGCGCGCTGCCCTTGAACATCATGTGCTCGAGGAAGTGCGAGACACCGGCCTCGTGGGGCTCCTCGTTGCGCGAGCCGACGGCGTACCAGGTCATGACCGCGACGACGGGGTCGGTGTGGCGCTCGAGAATCAGGACGCGCAAGCCGTTCTTCAGGCGGTGCTCGGTGATCTCGGCGCCGGCGCGGCGAGCGGGAGCGGCCTTCGGCTCCTTCGCCTTCGGCTTCTTCGCCTTTCCCTTCAGGCGCGGGGTCATCGCTGACCGCGGCCCCGGCCCCGGCCGCCAGGCTGGCTCGCCCCGCGCTGGGGCTTGCGGGCGGGCCGGCCCGAACTCTGCGTCTTGGTCGAGCGCGTCCGGCCGCCGGACTGGGTCGCCCCGCTGCTGCGGCTGCCCCAGGCTGCGCCTTCGTTGCTGCGCGCCGCGCCACGCGTACGGCCGCCGCGCGCCGCGCCGTTCGTGCGGCTGTCCCGCGCCGGGCCGTTCGTGCGGCTGTCGCGCCCCGAGCCGTTCGTGCGGCTGTCGCGCCCCGAGCCGTTCGTGCGACTGTCACGCCCAGAGCCGTTCGTGCGGCTGAAACGCCCCGAGCCGATCGTGCGACTGTCACGCCCCGAGCCGTTCGTGCGACTGTCACGCCCCGAGCCGGTCGTGCGACTGTCACGCCCTGCGCCGTACGAGCGGGTGCTGCGCGCCCCGTCGCTGCGGCGTCCCCCGCGTGACGCGACCGCGCGGGTCGAACGCAGGGTGCGCGTGGGCTGTACGTCCGGCTCCGGGTTGAGCAGGGCCTCGACCTCCGGAGCGCTCAGGGCGCGCCAGCGACCGATGCGCAGACCGCGGTCGTCGAGGGCGCCGATGCGCGTGCGCTTGAGGTCGACGACCTTGAAGCCGACCCGCGCGAAGATGCGCCGCACCTCGCGGTTCAGGCCCTCGGTCAGGGTCACCGCCAGGGTCGAGTAGTCGTGGGTGCGGCGCAGGACCAGGACGCGGGCGCCCGAGGTGCGCCCCTCGGACAGGTACACGCCCTCGCGGATCTTCTGCACGTGCTCGTCGTCGATCTTGCCGCGCACCTTGACCACGTAGGTCTTGGTCACGCCGTGCCGCGGGTGGGCCACGCGCTGGGCGAAGTCGCCGTCGTTGGTGATCAGGATCAGACCCTTGGACTCCTCGTCCAGGCGCCCGACGGTGTAGACCCGGCCGCGCTCACGGTCCGTGATCAGATCGATCGCCTTGGGCCGCGTCTCCTGCCTGGCGTTGGTGCAGACCACCCCCGCGGGCTTGTTCAGGAGGTAGTAGCGACGCTCGGTGCCCTCGGGCTTGAGCACCACGCCGTCGATCTCGACGCGCTGGGTGTGCGGATCGATCTTGGTGCCCAGCAGGCTGACGGGCTCTCCGTCGACGGTCACCTTGCCCTCTTCGATCAGCGTGTCGCAGCCGCGGCGCGAGGCGATCCCGTGGTCGGCGAGGTACTTGTTCAGCCGCACGGAGTTCGACGCGTTCTCGCGCCGGGCCGAAGAGCTCTTGGCGGGCAGCCGCTTGCCACCGACCCGGTCGAGGCGCGGCTTGCCGCGGCCCTGGGGGGAGTGGTCTTTGTGTGAACGCTTGGGGTGACTCATTTTTCTTCCTCGGGGAGGGCCTCGATCGAGAGCAGGCGCAGCTCGACGCCCTCGGGAACCAGGCGGTGCGCCCCCATCGACGCGGGGATCAGGGCCACCTCGCCCTGGGCCAGGGGCCAGGACTCGTCGCCACGCTCGATGCGCGCGCCCCCGACCAGGGGCACGAGGATCGAGGCGCGGCCGCCTGAATCGGTCTCGTAGCCGGAGACGAGCTCGAGCAAGTTGATGCGGAAGCTCGGCGCGTCGACCACGCGCGCCACGCGCGGTCCGTCCTCGCCGTGGCCGTTGACGAAGGTGGGCTGGATCGGCCCGCCCGGCTGGCGCTCGTAGTCGATCGACTTGAGCGCGTCCTCGCAGTGCATCGAGCGCGGCGTACCGTCCAGCCCCGCGCGGCCCCAGTCGAACAGCCGGTAGGTGGTGTCCGAGTTGTCCTGGATCTCGAGCAGGGTGATGCCGCCGCCGATCGAGTGCACGGAGCCCGGCGGCACATAGAAGAACTGGCCCGCCTCCACTTCATACGTGGTGAGCAGGTCCACGACCCCGGGTCCCGTCGCCGACTCGGCGAAGCTCTTGGCATCGACGTCGTCGCGGATGCCGAGGTAGAGGTGGCTGCCCGGGTCGGCCTCGAGGATGGCCCAGGCCTCGGCCTTGCCCTCCGCCGCCTTCAGCCGCTCGGCCGTGGCGGCGTCGGGGTGCACCTGGACCGAGAGGTTGGAGCGCGCGTCGATGCGCTTGACCAGCAGCGGGAAGTAACCCTCGCCGCTGGCACGCGACTCGCCCAGGAGCGCCTCGCGCTCGGACAGCATCAGCCCGCGCAGGGTGCGGCCGTCGAAGGTTCCGCCCTGGACCACCGAGCTGGTGTCGTCGCGGTCGACGAGTTGCCAGACCTCGCCCACCGGACCGCTCGAGGCGGGGGCTTCGGCCTGCTCCAGGTAGCTGGACAGGCGCGATCCGCCCCAGACCTTGGGGATACAGATCGGGCGGAAGAGGAGGGGCTCGGAGAGGCTCATGGCTGGGTCGGCAGCCCCATAACGTAACCTCCGGAGGCCACGCAGCGGAACGGGCGGTGTCCACAACCGAACGTGATCGATCCCGATCCGGCATGGGGACCCTGTGCGGGTCGATCTCGGCCCAGAACTTGGAACCCTGGGCCGCGGCACCCGAGAGCTCTCCCGGGCCTGGGACAGGGCAGGCGCAACGGCTCGCGTCTCGAACGCCCGCGACAGGCCCCGCCCTCACCCGGAGAGCAGGCTGGCCCAGTCCTCGTCCGCGCTGACCTCCATGATCGGGCGCGGCTCGGGCAGCCCGGCGCGCGCGCCCTCGTCGCCGACGAGGTCCAGGCTCCAGAAGCCGACCGTGTGCCAGGCGTCGAACTTGTAGCCGACGTGCTCGAAGCGGCCCACGGGGCGGAAGCCCATGGACTCGTGCAGGCGCACGCTGGCCGGGTTCGGCAGGCTGATCCCACCGATCACCGTGCGCAGGCCCTGCCGTGCGAGGACGCGGAAGAGCGCCGCGTAGAGCGCCCGCGCCACCCCCCGGCCGCGCGCCTCCTCGTGCACGTAGACGGAGACCTCCGTCGTCCAGCGGTACGCCGGCCGGGCACGGAACACCGAGGCGTAGGCGTAGCCGGCGAGGGAGCCGGGTCGCTCGGACTCGAGCACCAGCCAGGGATGCCAGGTCAGGGTCTGGCGCATGCGCTGCGCCATGACCTCGCAGGTCGGGGGCTCGAGTTCGAAGGAGGTCGGGCTCGAGCGCACGATCGGTGCGTAGATCTCGAGCACGCCCGCGGCGTCCTCCGCGCGCGCAAGTCGGATCGGGGGCTGCATCCCCCGAGAATAGAACGCGCACCGCCAGGATGCAGCCTGCGGGCCGGGAGCTTCGGCGCCCGAATGGCCCCCGCTCGGGCGCACAAGGCAAACGATTGTCCGCGGAACAATCGCCTCAGACGCGCGCCCCCGCGTCCTGCAGCAGCTTGACCAGGTCCTCGCGCTGGGCGGCGCGCGCCAGGTCGAGGGGCGTCGTCCCGCTGCGGCTGCTCTGGTAGCCGAGGGCCTCCGGGTCGGCACCCGACTCGAGCAACCAGGCGGCGATCTCCTTCTTGCCGCGACGCACGGCCCAGTGCAGCGCCGTGGTTCCGGCGGAGTGCTGGTCGACGGAGACATCGTAGGAGCGCAGGAGCTCCCCCACCTCGGCCCCTCCGCCGCCCAGGACGACGTACCACATGACGGGGAAGTCGTGGGCGCCACGCTCGTGCACCAGCAGCGGGTCGCGCTCCAGCAGGAACTCGATCGCGGCCAGGTCACCCATCGAGACCGCGGTGGGCAGGGACAGGGGCGCGCCGTGGTCCAGGTGGTAGGCCATGATCTCGCGGTTGCCCGTGTGCGCACAGGCCTCGATCGCCAGCTCCGCGTCGGTCGAGATCGAGAAGATGAGCCGCGGATCGCGCTGCACGTGCTCCTTCACGGCCGCCAGGCGCCCGTGGGAGGCGCCGGTGACCGCGCTCTG
>JAJFFA010000887.1 GCA_021776885.1 Planctomycetota bacterium | reverse complement strand
GCACCCGAGCCAAGAGCTCGATCAGAGTGCGAACAGACGCCTGCGGGTACGAGACACCCTCTGACAGCGTCGCCAAGGCGACCATGAAGAACGTAGACCACACCCTTGACTGGAAGGGCCTTCTCACAGAGGCCTGCTAGGCCGGGGCCGGCTAGCTCGCGCGCAGGATCCCGTCCGCGCAATCCCGCGCCAGGCGGCGCAGGTGGTCGCGGAACGCGGCCCGGTGGCGCGGGTCGAGGGGGTCGCGCAGGACGGCGGTCAGGAGCTCGTCCAGGGACGGCGCGGGGACCGGTGTCTCGGCGAAGCTGGCGGCCATCGCCTCGAGGGATTGCTCGGCGCGACGCAGGAAGGCGAGGGTCTCGGCCAGGAGCCAGGCTGACGGATCGCTGCCCCCGAAGAGCAGGTCGAGCTGGTTCTCGCGACGCATCAGCGCGGTCAGCGACTGGGCCGTCTGGGCGGCCGCGAGGTGTTCGTCCGACTCGTCCGTGGTCAGGACCGCGATGCGTCGCGTCAGCTCGTCGCGCTCGCGACGCATGCGCTCGAGCAGGGGGTGGAACTCGGGGTCGAAGAGGCGCCGCACCGTGGCGGCCGCGGCGTGGGCCAGATCGTCCGGGGCCTGATCGTCCGCCCCCGACGCGTGGGGCAGGATCACCTGGATGCGTACGTCTTCCTCTTCGGCACCGAGCTGGATCGTTCGTCCTGCGATCGAAGCGGCGCCCTTGAGCTTGGTGCCGTCCAGGAACGTGCCGTTCAGGGACTCGAGATCCTCGACCACCAGGCCGTGCAGGATCTTGATGTGGCGGCTACTGACGTAGCGCTCGTCGATGACGACGTCGCACTCGGTGCTGCGGCCGACGACGATCTCGGCGCCGCCGATGTGCACGGTGCGTTCCTCGCCACCCTTCTGAATACGCAGTTCGATCACGTTATCCGGGCTCCGCGCCCAGCGGATCGGCGGCCGACTCCGATCGGGGTACTCCATATGGAACCATCCGGACGGGGATTCCGAAACGGGTCACCCGGGCTGGGTGTTTTTTTGTGCCCCGACCCAGGGGGCCCATGCACCCCGGGGGGAGGCCGAAATGCGCTCTCGATGCTATTCTGTCCGGCTGCGCACCCACCTTCCCGGCGGGTATCCCGAGCTGACCAGGCGCGGTCGGTGGAGTGACCTGTATGTCCGAGCTACGCGTCCAGCTGCGTCGATTGCATGAAATCGTCACGGGAATTCCCGCCGAGGCGACCGACGACGAGCGTCTAGCCGCGATTCAGGCGCAGCTCTTTTCGGAGGAGCTGAGCGAGAGCGAGCGCTCGTTTCTTGCCGAGCAGGCCAGCCAGGGGGGCGATGGCGCCGTGCTCGAGAGCCTGGTGGAGCGGCGCCTGCAGCGCGTGCTCGGTGCCCTCGACGGCGCCCCCCCGGTCCTGCTCGATCCGGGCGTCGCGCAGACCTTCCTCGAGAGCGTTGCGCGGACCTCCGACGTGCCGCCAGACGCGGACGCCGCGGACAGCCTCGCCGACGCGATCACGGCCGCGCAGCGACCCCACGAGGATCAAGCCGAGCGCATCGAGCGCACGGTGGCGTCCGCGGGCCGCGCCCTGATCCTGACGGACTCGGCCGGAGTGCGCGAGCTCGAGCAGTCCGTGCCCGCCGCCGAGTTCCACACCGAGAGCTCGCGCCAGAAGGCGACCGACTGGACCTCGGCCCGCATCGACGTGGTCGAGGCCGGCGACACCCTGGCCGAGATGCAGCGCGTGATGCTGTGGTCGGTTCCGGCCAAGGAGCGCGAGGGCATCCTGCGCCGCGCCGTGCGCGACTCCCTCGTCGGCGCGATCCTGGGTGGCAAGTACGAGATCCTCGAGAAGCGCGGGCGCGGCGGCTTCGGCACCGTCTACCGCGCCAAGGACCGCATCCTCGGTGCCGAGGTCGCGGTCAAGGTGCTCAACGCGCGCTACCAGCGCGCGCCCGAGGCGATGCGCAGCTTCCTCAGCGAAGCGAAGCGCCTGACCTCCGTCGACCACCCGAACATCGTGCGCTGGATCACCTTCGATCGCACGAACGATGGGCTGCACTACTTCGTGATGGAGTACCTCGGCAGCGGCGAGGAGCTGAGCGCACTCCTGCGCCGCGAGGGCAAGCTCTCCCCCGAACGCGCCGGCGAGCTCCTGCTGCAGGTGCTCTCCGCCCTGCGCTGCACCCACGACCTGCCCGACGGGCGCTCGCTCCTGCACCTGGACCTCAAGCCCCAGAACATCCTCGTCCTGCCCGGAAGCCAGGCCCGCGGCGAGCAGGCCAAGGTGATCGACTTCGGCATCAGCCGTACGGCCCGCGACGAGGCCCTGGCGTCGACCCTGCTGATCCTGCCGAGCCTAGAGCGCGAGGGCGAGATGACCCTGGCGCGTCCGCGCTCCGGGAGTTCCAGCAAGCGTCCGGGGGCGTCGACCATCGCACGCATCGAGGGCGGTACCCCGCTCTACGCCTCGCCCGAGCAGTGCCGGCACATCTCCGGGGCCGACGACATCGTCGAGCTCGACGGGCGCACGGACCTCTATTCCCTGGGTGTCGTGGCCTTCGAGATGCTCGCCGGTGAGCTGCCGTTCAAACGTCCCGCCAACCAGCGCGAGGCGGTCATCTGTCACCTGCGCGTCCCGCCACGCAAGCTGCTCGACCTGGCGCCCGAGGTGCCGAAGGACCTGGCCGCGTGGGTGCACCGCTGCCTCGAGAAGGACCGCGAAGCGCGCTTCGAGACCTCGGACGAGGCCTACCGCGCCCTCGAGTCGATCCTGCACCCGCCCCAGAAGGCCGCGCGCTGGATCGGCTGGAGCGTGCTCGCCGCCGGGATCGTGGCCGCCGCCCTGGTCCTGAGCTTTCTGCGCGGCGACGCCGATCAGCTCGTCGGCTGTACGGTCGCCCTGGCCGAGGGCAGCGTCGAGCTGGGCGGGTCCGTGCTGCGCGTCCCCGCCGGCGATGCCGAGGGCCGCTGGATCACACCCAAGGACGTCACGCCGGATGGCGCGGGCATCCAGGGCGCAAGCCTCGTCGACGGCAAGGGCCAGGCGGTCGAAGGGGTCGAGGTCGAGTGGGTTCCCGAGCGCGGCGCGTTCCGCCTGCTGCACGAGAACGCGAGCGTCGAGCCCGGCCTGCGCACGCGTCGCGCGGTGCAGCTGGCCTGGAACGACGCGGAAGCGCGCCGCTCCCCTGGCTTCGAGCTGGTCGTCGTCGCCCCGCCGACCTGGCCCGGGATCGGAGCGGAGGAGCCCCTGCGCGTCGTCGACGACAAGGGCAGCCGCCTCGCGGACTGGGACCCCAGTGGCCGGCCGCTGCTGGTGGACGGTCTCTCCCTGCGCGTCGCCCTGCGTGGGCCCCTGGACAATCTCGCGACGAGCGAGCCGGTGTGTCTCGTGCTGGCCGACGGTCGCCGCGTGCCCCTGGGCTTGCGGCCGGTGCGCGGGGACGAGCTGCTCTTCGACGTCGCTCTGGTCGACCTGCTCGATGAAGGGCTCGACCTCGACGGCGAGGCCGAGCTCGTGGTCGAAGACTACTTCGGGCGCACGCTGAGCCGCCCGACGCCCCTGCGCTTGACCGCACGCGGGCCGCAGCTCGTCCTGGACGACCTCGAGTGGCGCACGCAGGCCGGGGCGCGTCAGCGCCTGACCCTGGCCGAGCTCGGGCCCGCCGCCGGCTTCCACCGCTCGCCGGGCGGGCCCGGTCAGCTGGTCGTGCGCGCCCGCCTGGCCGCTGCCGAGCGTGGGACGCGGCTCACGGTCAGCTTCGCCGGGCGAGCCCTCGACGGGGTCGACAGCGCTCGCCTGGGGCAGGGTATCGAGCTGACCATCCCCGGCGACCAGCTGGGTGAGCGCGGCAACCTCGAGCTGACGGCGGACGACCGCGGCGAGGTGCGTGCCCGGGACGAGCGCCTGCTGCTGGACACCACGGTGTGCTCCCTGCGCTTCCTCGACATCCCGCCGGTGGACTGGACCCTCGAGGGGGACCCGGCCTGGGGTCTGAGCGGCAGTGCTCCCAGGCTCGAGCTCTTCCCCCAGGGCTACCCGCGCGTGCGCCGCGGCGAGTACCGTCTGCGCGTCAGCGGCGAACTCGACGGCTGGTTCGCGGGTCTCGCCCTCGATGGCGCGCCGCTCTTGCCCGGCGGAGTCCAGCCCCTCGAGGCCGCGGGCCTCGAGCTGCCCTTCGACTTCAGCAACCTGGGGCGCCCCGGCCTACGCCTCGACCTCGACCTCTATCCGCCCGCCAGCCTGCGCGCCGAAGCGGGCCGCGCCCCGTCGAGCGACGACCCGGCCCTGGTGCGGCTGACGGCCCAGCTCGAGTTCGACGACGGCCTGTCCATCGTGCAGCTCGATGCGCGCACGTGGAGCCCGGACGCGGACAGCCTGCGCCTCGCTGGCGAGGGCGAACCCCTGCGGGCCGCACGCTGCCTGTTGAGGCCGGCCGGCGCGGACCCTGGCGTCGAGCTCGACACGCGGCCCGTGGTCCTGGGCGATGCCAGCGACGGCACCCTGACCTTCGAGGCCGCCGACTGGGGAGGGGCGGCCGCGGCCCCGGCCGACGGCGCCTACGTGCTCGTCGTGCAGGGCGCCGACGCCGCCGGCAACCTGGCGCGCCTCGAGCTCGCGACGGTCGTCAACCGCGGCGGCCCGCTGGTCGAGCTCGCGCGCCCCGCCCCGCGCCGCGAGTGGCTGCCCGACGCGGACGGCCTCTTCCCCCTCGAGCTTCGCGTCTCCGACGGAAACGGCGTCGTGCCGCCCGCGGAAGTGCGCGTCGAGCTCGCCTCCGGCGCGCTGCTCGAGCCCTGCAGCGGGTGTGTCTGGACGTCCAGCGCCGCCAGCACGGGCGAGGCCGTCGACGCGATCTATACGACGCGCGTGGCCCTGCCGCGCGATTCATCGGGCCAGTCCGCGACCCTCGAGATCCTCGTGCGCGACGCCCTCGGGCTGGGCCAGCCGACGCGCTTCGACGTTCGCATCGGCGACGTTCCCCTGCCGGCGCAGGTGGCCCGCTCGGGGCAGCGCGACACGACCCCCATGCGCCTCGTGGATCCCCGCGGCGAGGGCGCCTACGTTTTCGGCGAGCTGGACCGCGCGGCCTACCAGCGCGCCCTCGAGGAGCGCGGCGTGCACTGGGCCGACGGCGCCGACTTCGACAGCGTCTGCCAGCGCTTCGCGACCGAGTCCCCGCCCCAGGTGCTCGTGCCCTACGCGGACTTCGCTCCCTACTACCTCGACCAGCACGAGGTCTCCCGTGGCCAGTACGCGCGCTTCCTCGACGACGACCAGGCGGGCTACCTCAGTCCTGCGGCCTGGGAAGGCTCGGGGCTGCCCTGGAGTGCGCAGGTGCGCAGCGAGCGGCACGCCTATCTGAGTGGAGTGTGCGCCAGCTCGCCCGAGCTGCCCATCGACGCCGTCACCTGGTCCGAGGCCTGGGCCTACGCGCGCTGGGCCGGCAAGCGCCTGCCGACCTACCTCGAGTGGGAGTTCGCCGTGCGCGGCAGCGAGGGACGGCTGTTCGCGGCCGAGCGGCCGGTCGAGGCGGCGGTCAGGCGCGTCGGCGCGGCGGCGGAGGCCACGTTCCGGGTGTACGCCGAGGTGACTGGCGCGCTCTCCGAGGTGGACGCCGGGTTCGACGTCAGCCCGCTCGGGCTCCTGCACCTGTGCGGCAACGTCGCCGAGTGGACCTCGACAGCCTGGCGTGACCCGAAGGGCTCGGGGCTGGACGACGTCTCGACGCCCTTCGACCCAAAGGGCGGCCTGAGTGGTCTGCGCTTCTGGATCGTCGGCGCCGACTGCCGCGAACGCTACACCGGAAGGGTCAGCGGACGCGCCGACCTGCCCGAGCACGACTTCAAGGCCACGGCCAAGAAGCCGCACGACTTCAACGATCGACCCGGGCGAGCCCCCGTCGGCTTCCGCTGCGCAATCGACGCGGACGGGGTGGCGCAGAGCCCGGGCGATTGGACGTATCCATGAGAGTCCGGAACTTTGTTTAGGAGGAGATGACCTGTGAGCTTGCACTACGACTCGATCCCCCCGCCGCCCCGACCCGGAGGCCGCGCGCGCCCTGCACTGGCCCTGTGCCTGGCGGCTGCCCTGACCGTCGGCTGCCGCTCCACGGGGGGCGGCGAGGCGCGGGCGCGGAACCTTCCCTATCACGTCGCGGTGAGCGTCGCCTCGGACGACGTCTACGTCGACGAGACCCCCAAGGACGCCGACCGCAGCGGGGCCCAGGTGGACCTGGGGCACTTCGCCAGCGCGCGCGCCGGAGAGGATCGCGTCGACTTCCCGCTCATGATCGCAGATCGACTCCAGGCCGAAGTCTTCAGCAAGGTGACGCTCCTGGCGCAGTCGCCCATCGAGGCGGTCCAGGTGGCCCAGGCGAAGGCCAGCGGAGCGGACCTGTTCATGACCGTGCGCGAGCTGGCGTACGACACCCGCGCCGAGTCCAAGCCGCGCTACTCGAACTGGTTCTGGTTCTTCACGGGGCCCTTCGAGTTCCTGTTCAACGACCGCGAGTTCAAGGTCGAGGGCACGGTCGAGGTCGAGCTGTACGACCTGAACCAGGTGCCTGACCCCCTGGGCCTCGCGCCCGCGCAGCTCGCCTCGGGGGTGGCGGGGCTCGGCGCTGAAGAGGCCGCTGCCCTGATGGCCTACACGCTGCCCGCGGAGGCCCTGGTGCGACGCTTCCGCGCCCAACCGGACTGGGCCAAGACCAAGTTCCAGGATCGCGCGCAGAACGGCTTCGACTGGGTCAAGAGCATCTTCCTACCCAGCAGCTTCCTGCGTACGGATGGGCGCGAGGCCCGGCGCTACGTGGCCGAGAAGAGCTTCGCTTCCCTGGCCGCGACCCTCAGCCGGCAGATCGCGGTCGACGCGGAGTTCGTCGCGCGGCCGAGCCACACGGACCGCATGTACATCGAGTCCGCGCTGCAGGGCGGCCAGATCCGCACGGCCCTCGACGAGCAGCGCTCCGAGGTGCTCTTCGAGGCGATCGTGCTGCAGCGCGAGGACAGCGCGGAGAGCGACTTCCGCGTGGCCGAGGTGCGCCTCGGCGAGCGCGTCTTCGACCTGAGCGATGCCCAGGGACGCAGCGTGCTGCGCGACGGCTTCCGCGGCTCGATCGGCGTGCAGGATGCGAGTGACGCACCCGCCGGCTGGGTCCGGAAGCGCATCGAGGTCGCCTTGCCCGTGGCCGCGACCTACGTCGGGCGCGCGGGAGACCGGATCCAGGTCGACCCGACCCTGCAGCTGGTCCTGGCCGACGAACTGGGCGCGGGCCAGTCCCGCTCCTGGACCTTCGACCTGGGTGCCGAAGAGCGCGGCATGGTGCGCGCCATCGAGGCCGGGCTGGCGCGGGGCGAGACGATCGTCCCGCGCGGCGGAGCTTTCCGAACCACTGAACCCCGCACGCTGGAAGGAGGCTACTGAGATGGCCACGATCCGATTTTCGCGCAGCAGCACCACGTCCCTGGGCCTCATCGCCGCGCTCGGACTGAGCGCCTGTGGCTCGGGCTGGGCTTCCCTGGCTGGCGTCGACAGCGGCTCGAGCGTTCCGCCGACCCTGACGATCGAGTCACGCAACCCCGTCGCCGGAGCGACGAACAGCGAGCCGTTCCTGGGCCGCGAGGCCGACGGCACGTTCCGCGCCATCTCCTTCGCCTTCAGCAGCTCGGTCCGGGCCAGCTCGATCAGCTCCTCGACGGTGCGTCTGGAGGTGAACCTCTCGGGCCAGAACCAGTTCGACGAGCTGGTCGAACGCGCGATCGTCAACGGCAGCTCGGTCACCCTGGTGCTGGCCAGCCCGCTGCAGCTGGGGACGCGCTACGACCTGGCGCTCACCACCGGCGTCACCTCGACGCAGGGCGTCGGCCTGGGCAGCGCCAGTGCCTGGAACTTCCGCGTGCGCGACGGCGTCGTGGCCGAGGAGGAGATCATCAGCTTCCTCGCGCCGATCGGCTCGCTGCGCATCCTGCCGGACCTGGGTGTGCTGACCGTGATCGAGGGCAACTCGAACGGGCTGACCGTCGTCGGCGTGACCGAAGCGCCGGAGGGTGACGGCTTCTCCGTCCCGGTCGAGCTGCGTCGCACCCAGGACCAGGTCAGCCAGGGCGGCATCTTCGTCTCCCCGAGCACGACCCCCGCGAACGCTGGCCTGCGCTCGGTGGTCTTCCTCGAAGGCCGGCCCCAGTGCAGTGCCGCCAACATGCAGATGCCCGAGGTCTCGCTGTACGTCAGCCAGTTCGTGCCGCCCCCCGGCGACCCCTCGAACGGCATGTGGGAGACCGACCCGCCGATGGGCATGGAGGACATGCGCGTCATCGACGACGTGCTGGTGGGCCCGCACATCTCCTGGAAGCCGACCCTGACCTACCTGGCGGACGGCACGACCGTCGCCGTCTGGTGGGCCTGGTTCCAGTTCAATGCCCCCGACCGCATCTTCACCCGCTGGCAGGTCTACGCCTCCGCGCGCCCGCGGGGCGGCGACTGGACCGACGCGGTGCGCATCTCCCCCGGTGGAGTGCCCTTCGTGGGCTGGCCCTTCGTGAGCCAGACGCCCGACGGAACGCTCTACGCCCTCTGGGGACGGGCGGACTGCGTCGGCGATCAGTGCGAGGGCCTGTTCGACGAGGACGACATGCAGTCCTTCACGTCCTACGAGCTCTCTTCCTTCGACCCGCTCAGCCTGACCTGGTCGACGCCCATGAGCCTC
>JAJFFA010000886.1 GCA_021776885.1 Planctomycetota bacterium | reverse complement strand
CCAGCTCGGCGTGCAGCGCCGCCCCCGGGAGCAGCGGTCGGGCCAGGGTCTGCGTTCCGGTCAGGAGCGTCACGCCCTCGGCGTGGAGATCGGTCAAGAGCGTGGCCTGCCGCAGGAGGGAATCGGCCAGGGCCTCCTGTTGCTCCGGGCTGCTGCGCTGGCGCCCGGCGCCGCGGGCGCCCTCCGGCCCCCAGACCTCGCGCCAGTGGGGCACCACCTGGCCCGGGCGGGTGCGCCCGCCGGCGTGCCCCAGGCGCGACTGGAAGGCGACCAGGTCACTGACCACGGCGCTGCCGCGCAGTACGCGAGCCATGCGCGGCGCGAGCCCCTCCGCGGGCGGGCTGGCCGCGTCGACGCCCAGCTCGACGTCCGGGTCGACGTCCGGGTCGACGTCCGGGTCGACGTCCGGGTCGACGTCCGGCCGCTCCCCCGCTTTCCACAGCTCGGACTCCGCGTCGAGCACGTTCAGGCCATCGACTACGTCGAGCAGGGCCAGGTCCTTCGGCCGTGGGCTCCTGCGCGAGCGGGCCGGGGCGCCGTGCACGGGCAGTCCCAGGTCGCGTGCCTGCTCCGCCGCCGCGCGCCAGACCCCGGGCGCGAGCTCCGCCGACAGGTGCAGGAAGTCGTAGCCCTGGGCGTCGGCGGCGCGCACGGCCTCGCGCGCCGAGCGCTCGTTCGCCCACTGCGGCAGGTCGAAGCCGACGCAGAGGCGCGGCCCCAGGAGCTCGCCCGCCGCGATCTCGGCGCGCCACTCGAGGTGCCGCGGACGTCCGCGCGGGATGCGCACGCGAGTCACCCCGGCCGCCAGGTACAGGGGCAGCTCGCCCGGATCCTCGAGGTGCACGTCGGCGTCGCACAGACCGGGCAGGGCGGTCCAGCCCTCGGCCTCCAGGACGTGGTGCAGGGAGAGGTCGGTGGACTCGCGCGCCCGGGAGACCTCGCCGATGAGCGCGCCCTCCGTGATCAAGACGCGCTTCTCCAGGGTGATCAGGCCTGCGGAGCGGGCGCCGAGGACGCGCACGCCGCGCAGGGCCAGGGAGCTCGCGCCAGCCCCTGGGCCGGGTGTCGACGGGGCGCCCCCGGACCCCCGCGCTCCCGCGGCCTCCGAGACTCCGGATCCTGCGGAGGGCGCGACGGCGGGGAGCGGCTGCGGGGCCAGGCGCAGGAGCGCCGAGTCGGTGCGCAGGATCAGGCTTCCGCCGGCCACCGCGGGGGTGGCGCTGCTGCCCTGGCCGAGGTCGAGGCGCGTCGGCGAGGAGAAGCGCCGCTCGGCCCGCAGCCCGACCAGGGCACCGCCGCGGCTCGTCGCCCACAGGCGACCGTCGGCCAGGACGGGCGAGCCGAACCAGCTGTCGCCGATGCGCTCGCGCCAGACCTCGTGCCCGCCCGCGAGCTCGATGCAAGCCACGACGCCTTCCTCGCTCCACAGGAAGAGCAGGTCGTCCACCAGGAGCGGCGTGGGCACGCTGGGGACAGCGTGGCGCACGCTGGCCAGCTCGCGTGCGGCGTCCGGCTCGAGGGCCAGGATCGAGAGGCTGCGCCCGTCGATCGAGGCGATCAGGTGGCCGGCGTCGTACACGGGCGAGGCGATGCACGTGCCGCTGCCCTCGAGGGGCTGCTCCCACTGCAGGGCGCCGGTGAAGGGGTCGAGGCTCGTAATACCGTGGGCGGCGGAGACAAACAGGGCCCGGGCCGGGGGGCCGGCCAGGGCCAGGGGGGTGGCGTAGGCGGCGGGGGCCAGGGCGCGCTCGCGGCGCCAGAGCTCACTGCCGTCGCGGCGGTCGAGGGCGACGAGGAAGCGCTCGTCCCCCTCGCAGTCGTTGGCGATGAGCAGCACGTGCTCGAACAGCTCCGGCGAGCTGCCCGGGCCGTGCAGGGCCTCGAAGGCGCCCAGGTCCTGCTCCCAGACGAGGACGCCGTCGTGGTCGTAGGCGGCGGCCTCGAGGCGCTCGCCGCTGACCCCGAGGACACACACGCCCGCCGCGTCGACGACCGGCGTCGAGGGGGCGAAGTCGCTGCTGGCGCTCGTCGAATGGTGCAGGAAGGGGCGCGAGGCGCGCCACAGGAGCGCGCCGTCCTCGAGCCGGATGCAGCTCAAGGTGCGGGTGCCGCTGGCCTCGTCCGCGGAGGTGGCGTAGACGCGCTCGCCCCAGGCGACGGGCGAGGAGCTGCCGCGGCCAGGCAGCGCGCGGCGCCAGACCAGGTCCTCGGCGCCAGGCACGTCCGCGATGGAGATCGGGGGCGCGTGGCCCCTGCCGCCGGGGCCGCGGAAGCGTGGCCAGTCGGCGACCTGCGCGCTGGCCGTGCCGCACAGGGCCGCGGCCAGGCAGGCTGCAGCGAGTCGGGTCCGGGCGCCCACGCCGAGCCCCTCAACCGACCCGCGCGCGGGCCTGGACGAAGGAGTAGAAGAAGACGGCGTCGGGGTCCCGAGCGACGCGCGCCAGCTCGGCCTTCATGCCCTCGACGGTCTCGGTGGAGACGCGGCCGGCGGCGAGCAGGCCCGGGGCGCCGGAGAGCAAGAGCTCGGTCCAGAACTCGATGAACTCGGCGCGCTCGCTGGGGCTGCGGTTGTCGAGGTGCACGGTGCGCACCTCGGTCGTGATGTCCCGATAGCCGACGCGCAGGAGCAGGTTGCCCAGGCGCGCGCCGACGAAGGGGTCGCCGCCGAGCTCGAACTGGTGGTCGTTGAAGGCCGTCCAGTAGGCCAGGGTGCAGGGGCTGTAGGGGGCCAGGAAGAAGGTCCCGTTCTGCACTTCGGTGACCGCGATGGGGGCCCCGTCGCGCAGCACCCGGCGCACCTCCGAGAGCACCCGTGCCGGGTCGTCGACGTGCTCGAGGATCCAGCACAGGAAGGCGGAGTCGTGCTGGCCCGGCTCGAGGTCGATGCGCGCGGCATCGCCCAGGACCAGCTCGTAGCGGCCCGCGGCGCCGGGGCGCGTGGCGAGGAAGGTCTCGGCCGCCTCGAGGTTTGCCTGGGAGGCATCGAGCCCGGTGACGAACAGGTCGGGGTAGCGCCGCAGCAGCACCTCGGTCTGGGCGCCCACGCCGCAGCCCACCTCGAGCAGGCGTCGGGCGCGGCGGAAGGTCAGGCCCTCGTGCACGCGGTGCTCCAGGAAGCGCGCCTGGCGGTACAGGCGGTCGCGCTCCTCTGCCGTGAAGCCGTGGACGTAGCCCTGGGCGTCGGGCTGGTCTTGGGTCGTCATGCTGCCTGGCCCCGGCAACTCCGGAGCGGCGAACAGTAGACTGCGCCGCGGCGAACGTGTCCACCTCGGGGCGCCTTCGCCCTGTGCGACATCCCAGCTACCCCCCTTCGACTCGAACGCCATGGGCCAGATCGAGAACGTGCTCTCCGAGAACCGCGCCTTTCCCCCGAGCGAGGAATTCCGTGCCGAGGCACGGGTCTCGTCCGAGCAGGCCTACCAGCGCATGCACGCCGAGTCTGTGGCCAGGCCGGAGGTGTTCTGGGATCGGGTAGCCCAGGACCTGCCCTGGATCGAGCCCTACGACAAGGTGCTCGACTGGAGTGACGCGCCCGTGGCCAAGTGGTTCAGCGGGGGCAAGCTCAACGCCAGCGCGGTCTGCCTCGACCAGCACCTCGAGACGATCCGCTCGGGCAAGCGCGCGATCATCTGGGAGGGGGAGCCGGGGGACACGCGCACCCTGACCTACACCCAGCTGCACCTCGAGGTCTGCCGCTTCGCCAACGTGCTCAAGGCGCGCGGCGTCAAGAAGGGCGACCGGGTCGCGATCTACATGCCGATGATCCCCGAGCTGGCCATGGCCGTGCTGGCCTGCGCGCGCATCGGCGCGATCCACTCCGTGGTCTTCGGCGGCTTCAGCGCCCAGGCCCTGGCCGATCGCATCGAGGACGGGGGCTGCAGCGCGGTGATCACCGCCGACGGCGGCTGGCGCCGGGGCAAGGTGTTGCCCCTGAAGAAGGAGGTCGACGCCGCCCTCGAGAACCTGGCCGCCAAGGCGGACGCGCCCGAGGTCCACACGGTGCTCGTCGTGCGCCGCACCGAGAACGAGGTCGCCTGGAGCGAGGGGCGCGACGTCTGGTACCACGACCTGTGCGCCGAGGCCTCGACCGAGTGCGAGCCCGAGCCCATGGACTCCGAGGACGTGCTCTTCCTGCTCTACACCTCGGGCTCGACGGGCAAGCCCAAGGGCATCGTGCACACGACCGGCGGCTACATGGTGGGCGCCTACTTCAGCACCCAGATGGTCTTCGACCTGCAGGACGAGGACGTCTACTGGTGCACCGCGGACGTGGGCTGGATCACGGGGCACAGCTACATCGTCTACGGCCCCCTGGCCAACGGTGCCACCTGTGTCATGTACGAAGGCGCGCCCAGCGAGCCCCACGAGGGTCGCTTCTGGGAGATCTGCGAGCGCCACAAGGTCTCGGTCTTCTACACCGCGCCGACCGCGATCCGCACCTTCATGCGCTGGGGGGACGAGCACGTCGAACGCTACGACCTGTCGAGCCTGCGCCTGCTCGGGACGGTCGGCGAGCCGATCAACCCCGAGGCCTGGATGTGGTACCGGCGGGTCGTGGGCCAGGAGCGCTGCCCGATCGTCGACACCTGGTGGCAGACCGAGACCGGGGTCATCATGATCGCGCCCCTGCCCGGCGTGACGGCCACCAAGCCCGGCTCGGCCACGCGCCCCTTCTTCGGCGTCGACGCGGCGATCCTGGACGAGGACGGCAAGGAGCTGGGCCCCAACGAGGGCGGCCTGCTCGCCATCCGCAAGCCCTGGCCCTCGATGCTGCGCGGCATCTGGGGCGACGAGGCGCGCTTCCGCGAGACGTACTGGTCGAAGTGGGCCGGGGAGCCGATCTACTTTCCGGGCGACGGCGCGCGCAAGGACGAGGACGGCTGCTTCTGGATCCTGGGTCGGGTCGACGACGTGATCAACGTCAGCGGCCATCGCCTGTCGACCATGGAGGTCGAGTCCGCACTCGTCAGCCACCCGGTGGTCTGCGAGGCCGCCGTGGTCGGACGCCCTGACGACGTCACGGGCCAGGCCATCTGCGCCTTCGTCACGCCGACCAAGGAGGCCGAGGTCGGCGCGGCGCTGATCGCCGAGCTGAACGCCCACGTCTCCAAGGAGATCGGCAAGCTGGCGCGGCCGGCGCAGATCCGCTTCACCGACGCCCTGCCCAAGACGCGCAGCGGCAAGATCATGCGCCGCCTGTTGCGCGATATCGCCGCCGGGGTCGAGACGGTGGGGGACACGAGCACGATCGAGGACCTCACGGTGCTCGCCAAGCTGCGCGGGTTCGAGGACTGAGCGGTGGCGAGCGTCCTGCTCGAGAGCCTCGCGACCCTCGTCCTCGCGGGGCTGCCCCTGGCCGCCGCTGCGGACACGGTCGAGGTCGAGTTTCCGGCGCAGGCACCGACGCAGGTCCTGCGCTTCTTCGGCCTGAAGGGCGACGTTGACATGGGCGACCTGCGCGCGGCCTTGGTGGCCCTGGGCGCCGACCTCGCGCGTGGCCCCGAGAGCCTCGGCTCGCAGCCCGGGCGCTCGTTCCTCGGCG